>JAISPY010000184.1 GCA_031274565.1 Treponema sp. | reverse complement strand
CCACATCCTTACCGTCCTCGGAAAGCATACGGATCCGCGGCTCCGTCTCACCCATGGGGCCGGTAAGGAGGGTGATTTCCGAAAGGCGCTTCCCCTCCATGCCCTGGGTTAGGGCCAGTACCGGGTACAGGTCGATGAGGCCCAAGGCATCGGCGCGTTTTTTCAGGGCCAGAGCCGTTGCGAGCATATCGATCACCGGGTTCGTGTTGGCCATGCAGATCACGGTCCCATAACCCCCGGCAACCGCAGCCAGGGATCCGGATTCGAGGGTCTCCTTGGCAGGATACCCGGGATCCCGAAAATGGGCATGCAGGTCCACCAACGCGGGCATGAGGACGAGGGTTCCCCCGCCCTGGATAAGCCGTTGCCCGGGCAGCCGGTCTTCAGGCAAAGCAGCGCCTGCGGGGAATACCTCCCGGATGCTGCCCTCCTCGATCAGCACCGAACCAGGTCTATCGGTGGTTTCATCCACCAGACGAAAGTCCCGCAGGAGAAGCCTTGGGGCCAGACTCACCAGAAGTCCCCGGTGGAGCGGATTTCATCACAGTATTCACAGCGGTAGGTACGCAGCTCCGGGCTTTCCAGGTGAAATACATGGGAGACATAGGTTTCGGTGGAGGTGATGCACCGGGGGTTTTTACAGATGAGCACATTCTCCACCCGTTTCGGGAGTTGGAGTTTGATTTTCGCGCCGATTTCCTCATCTTCGATGATATTCACCGTAATATGGGGGTCGATGAGGCCCAGGACATCGAAGTTGATGGCGATGGTATTATCGATTTTAATTATGTCCTTCCGTCCCATTTGACAGGAGCTGGCATTCACCACAAAAGCCACCATATAGGGGGTCTTATCCAGGCCGAGCCAGTTGAAAATTTTGATGCCCTGCCCTGCCTTAATATGATCGATGACGATCCCGTTCTTGATCTTCGCTAACATGCCTACTTCCTCCGCAACGAACTGCGCCGTTCAGGTAAACCCATGAACCGGCTTCCCGGTTCCGCGATGCAATCCCTGGACTGCTTTTATGCGTCCGGTTCTTGCGCCGGTATTGACTAAGCGGCCCATCTCTGTGTATACCTAAAATTCACGAGTGATTATGTACGGTATATCGGCAGATCGGTTAATCCGAGCCTTGTTATTAGGTATACTGTGAATCGGATTCCCCTGTATAGGGGAATCTATGAGGAGGATCCATGAGCGCCAGAATCAGGCTCAAAAAATTCGGAACCAAGAAACGGCCTTACTACCGTATCGTGGTTATGGATAAGCATGCCCCCCGGGACGGGAAGGCCATCGAAGAGCTGGGGTATTACCACCCCATCGAAAAGGAAGACCGACAGATCCGGTTTAACCATGACCGGGTAAAACTATGGCTGCAGCAAGGAGCCACGGTAAGCGATACGGTCCACAAAATTCTGAATAAGCAGGGCGTATCCCTATAATTTCGCTTATTGGTCTAGTCCGGTACGAGGTATAGGGAATCGTAACCGGTGATACATGAAAGGGAAGGTGGAGAGGTGGAGAAAGAGCTAGTTGAATATATCGTAAAGTCCCTGGTTGATGATCCTGCATCGGTAGTGGTCAATGTCGTGGAGGGAGAAAAATCCACCATATTGGAGCTTAGGGTTGCCCCTGATGACATCGGTAAGGTTATCGGTAAACATGGCCGTATTGCCAAGTCCATCCGAACGATCCTGCAGGCGGCAAACGCGAAAGGAGGTAGACACACGGTCCTGGAGATACTGGACTAACGAGGGAACACGAGGAGGGGTAACCGGGTGACTGAACGGTTTGTGGTGGGTGTCCTAGGCGCTCCGTTTGGACTTAAAGGCCATGTGAAGGTACACTCCTTTTCCGGAGAGTACGAGCATCTCAAACAACTTGAGCGGGTTACCCTGCGGCAGCGGGGGGATGAACGGGTCCTGGAACTGGAAGAAACCATCCCGATTACCGGGGCTTTGGGCATGCAATTCAAGGGTATCCATACCCCGGAAGCGGCCAAGGCTCTCACCGGTGCAGAACTCCTCGCGGATCGGGCCCATGCAGCTCCCTTGAAACCGGATGAATTTTATGTGGAGGACCTGCGGGGTCTTAGGGTGGTCTTGGAAAAGGCGGACCCGGGTTCTCGGGAGGACGGAGCGGCGCTGGGGTATATCAGCGATGTCCTGGAAGGTGGGGGGGCATCCCTTATTGAAATCCGCCTTAGTTCCGGGGAATTAAAGCTGGTCCCCTTTAGAAAGGAATTTTTCGGGGATATAAACCTGGAGACCCACACGGCGGTCCTCGTGGAGGGGTGGATTCTGGCATGATCTATACGGTCCTTTCCCTGTTCCCAGAACTGATCCATGCCTTTTTTAGTCTTTCTATCTTGGGAAAGGCGGTACATCAGGGGATGGTGGGGTACCGGTCGGTAAATATCCGGGATTTTGCCGGTGATAAGCACAAAACCTGTGATGACGCTCCCTATGGCGGAGGGCCGGGTATGCTGATGATGGCAGAACCAATAGGCCGGGCCTTGGCTTCCCTGGGGATCTGCGGCAAGCGAGCGGAGCCGGCGGCAGAGGAACCCCAGGCCCGGGTGATCTACCTTTCCCCTTCAGGGCGGCCTTTGACCCAGGAGCTGGCCAAAGAACTCGCCGCAGAGCCGGAACTCATCCTGCTCTGTGGCCGGTATGAAGGGATGGATCAGCGCATCATCGATCGGTATGTGGATGATGAGATTTCCATCGGGGATTACGTGCTCTCCTCCGGGGAAGCCGCGGCCCTGGTGCTCATCGACGCCACCTATCGGCTCATCGAAGCGGTGATAAGCCCCGCGTCCCTGGAAGAGGAGAGCTTTTCCGGAGGTCTCTTGGAGTATCCCCAGTATACGCGGCCTGAGATCTATGGTAATCTCAAGGTTCCAGAGGTGTTGCTGTCGGGACACCATGAAAACATCCGGCGGTGGCGCCTGCGGAAACGGATCGAAAAAACCCTCGCCCTGCGGCCGGATCTTATCCTGCAGGGAGAGGAGACGGGCCTGTTCGACAGGGAAACCCGTACCATTATAGCAGAACTACGGAAGAGCGGCGGCGGATAAGGACCGCCTTCCTAAGGGGGAGAAATGAGCGAAGTAAAAGCAGGGATCAAGGAAGTGGCAGCCGCTCAAATGAAAAAAGAGCTGGACCAATTCAAAGTAGGAGATACGGTAAAAGTACATTTCAAGATCGTGGAGGGCAAGAACGAGCGGATTCAGGTCTACGAGGGCTTGGTCATTGCCATGAAGAATGCCCAGATAGGCAAAACGTTTACGGTGCGGAAGAATTCCTATGGGGTTGGGGTTGAACGGATATTCCCCATCCATTCCCCGCGGATTGCCAAGGTTGAGCTGGTACGGCCCGGTAAGGTCCGCCGGGCAAAGCTCTACTACATCCGCGGTAAGATCGGCAAGGCCGCGAAGATCAAGGAACTCATCATCAAAAAGCAAAAGCAGCCTAAGCGGGTTGCCGAACCCCCCCAGGGTTGAGCGGAACCAGTGCAGCCGGGGAGCGTAGATCCGTCGCGGAAAGGCCGGGCTGGCGAGTCCCGGGCTGCGGCGTTTTTAGAAGCCGCGGGGATGGGTATCATCGCCCGGAATGTACGTTCCCCAGCGGGGGAGATCGATCTGGTTGCCCTGGATGGGGAGACCGTCGTATTCATCGAAGTGAAGACCTGGTCTGCCTATCCTATCGAGGAGTTGCTCTATGGGATCGATGAGAAAAAACAGCGGCGGATCATTGAAACCGCTAAGTATTTCCTTTTTTCCCATCGAGAATATAAGGGGATGGCTGTTCGCTTTGATGTCGTGTTTATCGGACCCGAGGCTATTACCCATCTTGCATCAGCCTTTATGGAGTGTGTATGATAACAGTTCAGAAAGCGGGTCAAGGGGAGCAGCATCGGGAGCCTATGGAATTAGAAACCTTGCGGGTCAAGATTAATGATCGGCGCTATCTGTACGAAGCAATCGAGAGTTTGGCCCTGATATTGAGTAACGAGATTCTGAATATACACCGGGGAGGAATTTATGAGTGGGAGGGGAGGAACTAGGCGCCGGGGGAATCGCCACCGGGATCCAGAGCCGGGGCAGGAACATGCCAAACCAGGTAAAAAGGCCGTATCGGATCGCGGAGAGGGAGTCTTCTACGAGCGGCTGCGGTGGATCCCGCCGATACTCCCTACCGAACCGTTGCCTGCGCCGGATTGTCCCTATTGTGGAAAACCTATTAAGGATCTGGCTGCTGCGGTAACCGATAAAAACGCCGCAAGACCGGTTCATTTCGATTGTATCATTGCCAGTATTGCCGCCGAGGAAACCCTGGAAAAGGGAGATTCCATTGCCTATCTGGGGGGCGGTTGTTTCGGTGTCGTCAGACTGACCGGGTCGCCACATGCACCCCGATTTAAAATTAAGAAAGTGGTAGAATGGGAGGATAGGGAACATCGAGCGGAATGGCGAAAAACTATCAGCGACCGGTATTCCACGACATAATGAGCGATACAGACAAGCGTACTATCGAACCTGCCGATATCCAGAAAAAAAACACGATCCTTTCCTCCGACCTGGTACCAAGAGCGGATCTGCCAGCCTGTATACCCCTCCCCAAGACGCAACTCAAACCCCCTGAGCATTTCCGAGCGGATCCCCGCATCCAGGAACAGTATGCCCTCCTGCAATCCCTGGGGGTCTTTCCGTATATTGACAGCATCTGGAAGGAACTGGAGAGCTATAAGCGCCTCTTCACCGGCGCCTTAGATATCTTTCATTGTACCTCCATCGACGCGATATTGGATACTGCGGTGTCCCAGTTATCCCACCGGACCCAGTTGTCTTTGGTGGTGTTTATCTGGAAGCCCTTCCAGAATAAAGACGAGATAATCATCCGGGGCTATGAGCATCATAAACCCCTGGAGGGAGCACTGTATTTGGATAATATCGCCCTCTTTGAGGTCTTCTTTCAACAGCATCCTGAACCGCTTACCTATGCGGAACTCCTCAGCCGCATGGGGGCTAATGGTGCAACCCAGGCCTTGGCGCGGGTGGATCCGGAACTGATCATCCCCATTCTGGGACCCTGCGGGTTTTATGGGCTTATCCTGGTGGGCCGTAAACTCCAGGGGGAGGGGTTTATGGAGGAAGAACTGACCTTTATTCGGGAGCTGATGTCCTTTGTTTCCCTGGCCATTCAAAACCGCCTCCATTACGATCATTCCCTGCAGGATGTCAAAACCGGACTGTATAATTACGGATTCTTTATGACCCGGCTTGAAGAAGAAATATCCCGGGTGCGGCGCAATGGGTATGTCTCTTCGGTTATTGTGATTGATGTGGATTTTTTCAAGCACTTCAACGATACCTATGGGCATATCGCCGGGGACCAGGTACTTGAGCATATCGCCTTTCAGATTAAAAGCGGTGTACGGCTTGAAGATGTGCCTTCTCGTTTTGGCGGAGAGGAATTCACCGTGCTCTTACCGGATACCAATGGGGAATCCGCATGGTATGTGGCAGAACGGCTGCGTATTGCGATTGCCCAATTAACGGTCCCCTGGGAGATACCCCTACCGAACGTTACCGTCAGTATCGGTATTTTCACTTTTGATGCCCACATGAATATTATGGCCACGGAAATTTTGAATCGGGCGGATAAGGCCCTGTATGCGTCAAAAAGCCGGGGCAGAAACTGTACCACCCTATGGGAACCAGGGCTTACATTCAGCACGTACCGGTAGTCTATACCAAAACAAAACCATACGAACCGAGCGCGCGTATGAGGGAGTGAGTATGATTGGAATCATTGGAGCTATGGAAGATGAAGTTGTCCTGCTGCGTTCTGCGTTGGGTAATCCGCACAGCAAAACCATCGGGGATTTTGTTTTTTTTACCGGAGAACTGGCAGGAAAGCCTGTGGTGTTATTGCGGTCCGGTGTGGGTAAGGTGAATGCCGCGGTAGGCTGCGCCTTGCTCATTACGACCTATCAGCCGGATGTAGTCATCAACACCGGATCCGCCGGAGGCATCGATCCGGATTTACGGTTCGGGGACGCCGTCATTTCCGACGGCCTGGTGTACCATGATGTGGATCTTACCCCGTTCAACTACGCGCCTGGGCAGCTTCCCGGGATGCCTGCGGTATTTCCCGTTGCGGAGGAGCTTATCACCCGGGCGGAACAGGCCGTAGAGGAGCTGAAACAGGAGGGTACGCTGCCTTCGGGGTTCAACCATGTGCGGGGACTCATTGGATCCGGAGACGTCTTCATGCACGATCCGGATCGTATTGCCGCGGTACGCAGCCTCTTTCCGGATATGAAGGCGGTCGAGATGGAAGGGGCCGCGGTTGCCCAGAGTTGTTTCCTGTTCAAGGTGCCTTTCCTGGTCATCCGCGCCCTTTCAGACATTGCCGGGATCGAATCGCCCCTCAAGTTCAGCGAATTCCTTCCGGTAGCTTCCAAACATTCCGCTGAGATAGTACTCCGCATCATCCGCTCCGCCTAAGGTATTTTTAAACGGGTTTCAGGGACGCTACTGCGTTGCTGAGCGGAGACGGGTAGGTGGTTTTTATTGTAAAGTGAGGCAGTTCCAAAATGGCAGATTGTGGAACCAGCTCAAGTAAGGAGCGTTATATGAGAAGTGATGTGGTAACCAAGGGGATCGCCCGTGCGCCCCACCGATCCCTGTTTAAGGCCCTGGGTTTCATTGATGAAGAATTCGGAAAGCCCCTCATCGGCATTGCGGTGGCCCAAAGCGAGATCGTGCCGGGTCATGTGCACCTGGACACCATTGCCCGGGCCGCTGCCGAGGGGGTACGCCTGGCCGGAGGGGTCCCGGTCCGGTTCCCGGTGATCGGCGTATGCGACGGGATCGCTATGGGCCATGAGGGGATGCGCTATTCCCTGGCAACCCGGGAACTCATCGCCGATTCTATCGAATGTATGGTCATGGCCCACGGCTTTGACGGGCTTATCGGTATCCCCAACTGCGACAAGATCGTACCGGGGATGCTCATGGCTGCGGCCCGGCTCAACCTGCCTACGGTTTTGGTCTCCGGCGGCCCCATGCTGGCGGGCCGGAAAGACGGCAAACCCCTGACCTTTACCACGGTGTATGAGGCCGTGGGCGCAGTGGCCGCCGGGAACATGGACGAAGCGGAACTGGCGATTCTGGAAGAGACGGCCTGCCCGGGCTGTGGGTCCTGTTCAGGGATGTTCACCGCGAATTCCATGAACTGCGTTACCGAGGCCCTGGGAATGGCCCTGCCGGGGAACGGTACCATCCCTGCGGTCATGGCCGAGCGGTTGCGGCTTGCCAAGAAGACCGGGGTTTTGGCCCTGGAGGTTTTGAAGAAGAACATCCGCCCCCGGTCGATCCTTACGAAAAAAGCCTTCGTAAACGCCTTGGCACTGGATATGGCCCTGGGCTGTTCCACCAATACCGCCCTCCACCTCCCCGCCATTGCCCATGAAGCAGGCTTCACGCTGGACCTGGACCTCTTGAACCAGATCAGCGCCGTTACCCCTAATCTCTGCAAGCTGGCCCCTGCAGGTCCCAGCCCTATCGAAGACCTTCATGCCGCAGGGGGGGTTGCGGCCGTACTGGGGGAACTGGCAAAACAGGACCTGCTTGATCTGCAAGCCCCCACGGTCTACGGCGTCCTGGGCGATTGCATAAAAAACGCAGTGAACCGGAATCATGCGGTTATCCGGCCCATTGAACAGCCCTATTCCTCCACCGGTGGGCTTGCGGCCCTGCGGGGGAACCTTGCCCCGCAGGGCTGCGTGGTCAAGCAGAGCGCGGTAGCCCCGGCTATGTTGAAGCACCAAGGGGCTGCCCGGGTCTTCGATTCCGAAGAAGCCGCCTTCGATGCCATCATGGCCGCGCGGATCAAGCCCGGGGACGTGATCGTCATCCGCTACGAGGGGCCTCGAGGCGGACCGGGCATGAAAGAAATGCTGGCCCCCACCGCGGCCTTAGCCGGTATGGGCCTGGATGATAAGGTAGCCCTCATCACCGACGGCCGGTTTTCCGGAGCCACCAAGGGAGCGGCCATCGGCCACGTCTCCCCGGAAGCCGCCGAAGGCGGCCCCATCGCGCTGCTTCAGGAAGGGGACCGCATCGCCATCGACATAGTGGAGAGGCGTATCTCGGTAATCTTAAGCGCCGAAGATCTGGCCCGGCGGAAGGCTGCCTGGAAGCCCCTGCCTCCCAAGGTGCAAACCGGCTACTTGGCCCGGTATGCCCGGCAGGTAAGTTCCGCTGCTACCGGCGCTTTGGTGCAGTAACGGGAAGAAGAGGAGAGCAATTATGCAGTATACAGGCGCCAGAATCCTCGTGGAGGCCCTCATCGAACAGGGGGTGGATACGGTGTTTGGGTATCCCGGAGGTCAGGTCTTGTTTATTTATGATGAGTTATACCAACAGCGCGACCGGATCCGGCATATCCTGGTGAGTCATGAACAGCACGCGGCCCATGCCGCAGACGGCTACGCCCGATCCACCGGCAAGGTGGGGGTGTGTATTGCCACCTCCGGTCCAGGGGCCACTAACCTGGTAACCGGTATCGCCACTGCGGCCATGGATTCGTCGCCCCTGGTGGCGATCACCGGCAATGTGAGCACCCCGCTCCTGGGCAAGGATAGTTTCCAGGAAGTGGACATTGCGGGTATTACCATGCCCATTGTCAAGCATAACTGGATCGTCAAAGACGTGGGAGAGCTGGCTGAGGTGGTACGGGAGGCTTTCCTGGTGGCCGCCTCGGGCCGGCCCGGTCCGGTACTCATCGATATCCCTAAGGATATTACCACCCTCACGGAGGAATGGGTTCCCCTGGTGCAGACCGGGAATAGCGCTGACCCCATCCATAGCGCCCGAGCGCGGCGGCTTATCCAGCGGCTTGCCGGAGAGACCTTTACTGCCGCAGATATAGCCCGGGCCGTGACCATGCTCAGGGAGGCAAAACGGCCGGTGATTTACGCAGGGGGCGGGGTCATCATTTCCCAGGCTTCCGGGGAACTCCGCCAACTGGCGGAGCGGCTGCATGCGCCGGTTTCGGTGAGTCTCATGGGTATCGGGGCCATTCCCCCGGAGCATCCCCTGTACACAGGCCTCTTGGGGATGCACGGGACCGTGGCTTCCAACCGGGCGGTGCAACAGGGGGATCTCCTGATTGCCATAGGCGCCCGATTTTCCGACCGAGTTACGAGCCGCCCGGATCAATTCGCTCGGGAGGCCCAGGTGCTGCACTTTGACATAGACCCTGCGGAGATCAACAAGAACGTAGCCGCCGAAGCCTGGGTGGTGGGGGACATACAAAAGACCCTCACCCAGGTGCTGGAACAGCTTCCCGAGGGATTGGAAACCGCCTGGAAGGGGGATATTGAAACCTGGAAGACCGTGGTTCCCCAAACCCATACGCAGGACTTCCAGAAACTCGCTCTGCATCCCCGGTTTATCATCGAGGAAACCGCTCAAGCCTTGGGCAGCGAAGCCCTGGTGGTAACCGATGTGGGACAGCACCAGATGTGGACTGCCCAATTTTACCCGATTAACCGCCCCAGGACCTTTCTCACCTCTGGCGGGCTGGGCACTATGGGCTTTGGCCTGGGCGCGGCGGAAGGGGCGAAGATCGCCAACCCGGATAAGCCGGTGGTGCTCTTTACCGGGGACGGTTCCTTCCGGATGAACTGCGCGGAACTGGCAACCCTGGGGGCCTATGGTATCCCCCTTTTGGTGGTGATCTGTAACAACCGGGTCTTGGGCATGGTCCGGCAGTGGCAAACCCTTTTTTACGAGGGACGCTACGCGGAGACCACCCTGGACCGTCCCCCGGATTTTGTAAAGCTGGCGGAAGCCTACGGCATTGCGGGGTACCGCGCAGGGGATGCCGGGGCCTTTATGGACGCCCTGGGCAAAGCAGTACAGGAACTCCGCCGTGGCCGGGCGGCGCTGATTGACGCGCTCATCGATCCGGACGAAAAGGTGCTGCCCATGGTTCCTGGGGGCAAGCCGATTGACGAGCAGATCCTCTAGGATCGACCGCGAAGGGTCTATGGACCCTTCGTATGCCTTCCTTACCAGAATAGCACGCTCCCCTCTGCGCGTCTTGAGAAGACTTTCCGATCAAGGTTTCCCCCCAAGAATTCCCTTTGTAGCTTTTTCTCTGGGGATAGGTAATTTCGTAGCCCGAGCAGCCTACTGGCGGCGTCCCCAGTTTCGCTGGGGCGCATATAAATTATGAGGAAGACGCCTCCGACAAGAGGGCCTCCGAAGCAAACGAGGTGTGAAAGAGCAACCGCTCAAAATACTCATCCGACCACGCCATCTGCTTCACCCGGCTTTTGATGCTGTCCTTTGATTCTTCATCGGCACGCGCTACCGTCAGCGCTATCTTCCGGAAATACGCCCAGTTTTCAGGAGCATTACCGCTTTTTATCCGCGCACCATCCTCCCGGTACACCACATCAAGCACATAATGTAACGAGTTCTCTATCCCCCAATGCGCTCGGGCAGTGGTGGCAAACAATACGGGGTCCGGGGGAAGGCTGGAGACATAATAGCGCCTTTGGAAAGATACCTTATCCCCGATCTCCCGCCTGGCATCAATGAACCCGATAGATTTGATACTGTTCCATGCCGGATGTCGTTCCACCAACCAGGACACATCCCCGGTAATACCATGAAACCGTCTCTCAAGACGGCCATGATCCACATCAAAGGTTGTATGAGTCGACACATCCGCTTCTGGATGGGTATCGTCAACATCCTCAAAGCAGGTTTTTACATCGTCATACAAGGTTTCCTGATTCTCTTTGAGGGAAAACAGATAATCGGCCTGTGCCCCCACGATTTGGTCCGCTATTTTGTACTGACAGCCCATAGCATCTATGGTTACGATACACCCTTTCAGGGCTATCATTTCCAACAGGGTCGGGATCGCCGTTATTTCATTACTCTTTTCCCCGGTTTTTACCTGGGCAAACACGAGCCGGTTCTCGGTCGCCCAGGCGCTGACCAGGTGGATTGCCTTATGGTCCTCGCGGGTGTTAAAACTCCCCCGAACCGTCTTCCCATCTATAGCAATTACTTCCCGTTCTATATCCCGTTTGATGGCCCTCACCCATGCCATGAAACTTTGTTCTATGGCTTCGCTGTTCAGCCGGACAAAGACCCGCCTATAGACATCATGTTTGGGGATGCCATGCTGTAAGGGCAGGAACTTTCTCAGCCAGGGTTCCTTGGCTTTCCCGTATTTTTCGATGTCTTCCCAGCCTTCGGCGAAGGCCATGATGGCCAGCAGGGTGATAACGATGACTTCTACCAAGGGATAAGCTTTATTCCGCTCAATGCGGGGGTCCTTGATATCTTTGAAATAGTCGATTAACGGCGGTATGGATTGTTTGGTCATATTCCCCTCCAATCCGCCTATATCGGTTTTT
>JAISPY010000124.1 GCA_031274565.1 Treponema sp. | reverse complement strand
GGGCATGGCTGACCGGATCATCGTGCTTTGTGAGGGCAGGATAAGCGGCGAAATTGCCAGAAAGGATTTTAGCCAGGAACTGATTATGAGTTACGCATCTAAAACCGAAAAGGAGGCAGTATGACAGCGGCGGGAATCCAGATAAACAAAAGAAACATCGCCGGGCTGATAAAAAATTACGGTATCTATCTTGCCCTTTTAGCCCTGCTGATTTTTTTCAGCGCCCTCACGGGGGGTAAATTCCAGCGGCCCAACAATATACTCAATATCGCGCGGCAGGTTTCCATGATGGGCATTGCCTCGGTGGGAATGGCCTTTGTACTGCTCCTGGGGGGCATTGACCTGTCCATCGGTTCCAACATCACCCTGGTTAATATCGTTGCCGCCTGGTTTATGGTAAAGGCCAATGTACACCCCGTGCCCGCCTGCCTGATTTCCCTGGGCATGGCCACGGCGGTTGGTTTTTTTAACGGATGGGTCATTGCCAATATCAAAATGCCGCCCCTGATTGTTACCCTTTCCACCATGACCATCCTGGAGGGGCTGGCTTTTATCGTCTGCGGCGGCGTTCCCATCTTCGGCTTTCCCCGGTGGTTTACCGTGATCGGCCAGGGCTATCTGGGCCCAGTACCCATCCCGGTGATCATCATGGCGGTGATCCTGGCGGCCGGCGCCTTTATCCTCAACCAGACCTACTTCGGTCGCTATTTTTACGCCGTGGGGGGCAACGAGGAAGCCTCGTCCCTTTCGGGGATCAATGTGAAGCGGGTCAAATACCTGGTGTATACCCTGTCGGGCTTCTTCGCGGGCATCGCCGGCATCGTGATGCTCTCCCGGACCATGTCCGGCCAGGCCCTGGCGGGCAAGGGCTTCGAGTTCGATGTCTTGACCGCGGTGGTTTTGGGGGGAGTCAGCGTGAACGGCGGTTACGGCAGGATTTCCAATGTGGTGGCGGGCATCCTGATCTTAGGCGTCCTAAGCAACGGCATGGTACTGATGAACATAACCCAGTATATGCAGATGGTGATTAAAGGCGCGGTTCTCCTGGCAGCGGTGGGCTTCGACTGCTATCAAAAACAGAAAAAAAGCCTCCGGGCCTAGCAGATGCGGACCTTCGGTCCGATGGTACTTATACCTTCTTTTTTCCGGGGAAGAAAAACACGGGCGGCAACTTGACCTAAGGGGCAAGCGGGGCCGAGCCAAACGTTTTTCTTCCCCGGAAATTACGGTTCGTACCACTTCCGCAAAACCCCAGGGACGGCGCATATAAACAAAAGAGTCCGCGACTGACGCGAATTAACGCGAATTAGGGAATGACCACCGTGTTTGATTTGCAAAAATGAGCGGGTATTTTTTTAAAGATAAAAAATCCACCGATTACGCTGATGTAGGACCCGCGCACGAATAAGATGCCCTGCATTTTATGCTCATTGCTTACGCAATAAGGATGTGCGCTCGCCCTGCCTGGGACTTGACTCTTGTTCACTATTCCAGTAGCCTAAATCCACGAATCGGATTCTTGCGGTTCATCATCCGGGCTACGGGCGGTTTCCCGAGTCCGTATAGACACCGCATAAGGGGAGCTGCGGTTTTTTTTAAGGGGCGGGGAGTTGTATGTATGGATAAACTGCGTATCTTGATACCTAAAGGACGTATTTTTGACGAGGTAGCGCTGCTTTTCGCGGAGGCAGGCTTCCCCATAAGCCTGAGCGACCGAACCTACCGGCCCCTGATTGCCGCGGAATGGTTGGACGGCAAGATTATGAAGCCCCAAAATGTGGGGGAACTCCTGGAATTGGGGAGCCATGACGTGGGATTCACCGGTCTTGACTGGATCCGAGAAAGCGGGGCTGGGGTACACGAAATCATGGACCTGTGTTTTGACCAGGTCCGTATTGTGGCGGCGGTTCCTGCAGGGTTGGACGAGGTGGCACTCAAATCCAAGCGGCTCACCGTGGCCACTGAATATGTGCGGCTTGCGGAGACCTGGCTTAACGCAGCGGGTTTCCAGTACCGGATCCTCCGTACCTACGGCGCCACCGAGGTCTTTCCCCCGGATGATGCGGACCTGATCATTGATAACACCGCTTCAGGCCGAACCCTCAAGGATAATGGTCTGCGGATCATCGCGACCATACTGGAATCTTCGACTCGCTTCGTGGCTTCCCCTGCGGTTCTGGAGGATACGGCAAAACGGAATCGTATTGAGGAACTGGCCATGCTGTTTAAGGCGGTCCTGGATGGCAGGGAGCGGGTCATGCTGGAGATGAATGTGAGTAAATCCCAGTTTGCCGCGCTGGTTACGGGACTGCCCAGTATGCGGAGCCCTACCGTGGCCCCCCTCTATGGAGACGCGGGTTATGCGGTAAAGATTGCGGTCAAAAAGAGTGAGGTTCCCGGGATGATTCCCCGTTTGAAGCAGCTTGGCGCTACGGACATCGTGGAATACGATCTGCGTAAAGTGGTACCTTAGGACCCGCGCAGGGATGGGATGGAAGCGGGGAATCTGCAGAGCCGCCGCTCCATTCGTTCCATACTGAAGGAGAGATACCTTATGGATAGAATCGCTGAAATGCGGCGCACCACCAAAGAGACGGACATTTTCATCAAACTCAATCTGGATGGGACCGGAGAGATACATCTGGACTATCCCATTGGTTTCATGGAACACATGCTTACCACCTTTGCCCGGCATGGGCTTTTTGACCTGAAGGTTCAGGCATCGGGAGACCTTTCGGTGGATCAGCACCATCTGGTGGAGGATACGGGCATGGTCCTGGGCCATTGTTTCACCCGGGCCTTGGGTGAGAAGCAGGGGATCCGCCGGATCGGGACGTGTCTCTGTCCTATGGATGAAACCCTGGCCCGAGCAGCGGTGGATCTCTCGGGCCGGCCCTTCCTGGTGTTTGAGGCCCATCTTGCAGGAATCCCCCTGGTTTCTGGCGGGCACTCGTTCCAGACCGACACCATCGAAGATTTCTGGCAGGGTTTCACCCAGGGGGCAGCCGCTACAGTACACTTGGACATACTCCGGGGACGGAGTGATCACCACAAGATCGAAGCCCTGTTCAAGGCTGCATCTCGCTCGCTCCAGGAAGCGGTTAGCCGGGATCCTCGTTCCCTGGATATGGTTCCATCGACCAAAGGGGTCTTGGTGTGAGCCACGGCATGATCGGGGTGGTGGATTACGGCGCGGGAAACCTCGGTTCGGTGATGAATGCCCTGAGACGACTGGGATTGCGCACACGCTTGGTCGCGGGGCCGGAAGAACTTGCCGTGGCTCCCGGCGCTTCCCCGTTTGAGAAGATCATCTTTCCAGGAGATGGTCATTTTGCCGCCACGATGGAATCCCTGGAAAAATTCGGTTATGTCCAGGCCCTCCGGGAATGGATCGCCGCGGATAGGCCTTTTCTGGGGATATGTATCGGCTTGCAAGTCCTCTTTGATTCCTCTGAGGAAGCCCCCCTGAAGGAAGGCAAGCCCCTGCCGGGCCTCAGGGTGATCCCCGGCAGGGTACGGCGTTTCCCTGGCCGGAAGGTTCCCCAGATCGGCTGGAACCGCACGGATTTTGCCGCTTTTTCTAAGGAGCCGCAGGATTCACGGCTCTTCCAGGGACTGCCGGAACATACCTTTTTCTACTATATTCATTCGTATTATGTGGAACCGATGGATCCGGGATGTACCGCGGCGGAAGCAGAATACTATGTCCGGTATTGCGCTGCGGTGGAACAGGGGGCTTTGGCGGCGGTACAGTTTCACCCGGAGAAATCCGGCGCCCTGGGTCTCAAACTCTTGGAGAATTGGACCCGGTAGCAAGGGCACGCGCGGGGAAGCGGGTTTATCCAGTACGGTTTCATCTATGACCGGATAATTCCGGCTTACCGCATGATTGCAGGGGCGCCAGGGCGGATACGGAGCGCCCCATCGACGGGAAAATGGGTATAGATGATCCGACTATGCACTAGCGCATGATCCCCATTCCCGGAGGGATAAAATAACAACCCTGTTCCTTATAATAAGAGGTGCCATACCGCTTTTTGTATTCCGCCACTAGGCAAGGACAAGTCCCCGAAGAACCTGAACATACCGCGGAAAGGAGCCCTTTCCCGGCTTCGCGCGATCTTAGGGCAAGCCGTAACCCGGATTTCCTCCGCTTGGTGTTATTCGAAAAGTAGGTGGTGATCCAGAAAGTATGATGAATACTTCCTTATAATAGAGAGACGTAGCGTTCATTCATCCAGAACATGATTTTTTGAGAAGCGCATTAGGAAATCCTATTCCTTTATACGATAAGGAACTAGGAATATTAACCGGAACGGACCGCATGCATGTTATAACGATACCTACCATATAATTCTATACTAATATAAAGCGTTACCCATCATACTTGGTAGATCACCTCCGAAAAGTAAATGCAGTTGCCCTGGTTCCTGGGCATCGGCATTTACTATGCAGGAAAAAAGTGGTCATTTGAGAAGAGGGGTCCCCCCTTGTTCTCGGCATTCCTGTCCGTTTCACTCCCCCCCCCCCCCCCCCCCATTATTCAAGGCAATAGTTTCAAAATCTGCCATTTTTGAACTACCGCTACGCTCCTTTTGCATGAATTACTCTTATTATAGGTAAAAAAATAGGATTTAGCGGGTAAATACCGATGCCCTGCCCTGGTTCATCCTATACTTGACAGCGAAAAAAAATATAGTATTATTTATGAAGCGGAGGTAAAAATAGTTGAGGGAGCTTCTTTACAAAAGCCAATAGGTTCCGGTAGAACCTTGGGTTCTTGGGGAGGCGGTGTAATGGCGGATATTACTTTTTTTCTTTTTATTTAAAAGAAGTTTTTACAAAATGGCAGTTTTGTAAAAACATTAAGGGATAAAACGTAGGGTACAAGTCGATATCTAAATTAGGACCGTAGTTTGGGTGTTTGCTGTTTTGTGAGGAGGAAACGAGTGCGTGAAACGGCATTAAAACCGGTTATCCGGATGATCAAAGAAAATTGTGTGAATTGCCATAAATGTATTATGGTTTGTCCTGTAAAAATGTGCAATAACGGCTCGGGATCTACGGTTGAATTTAACAGCGATCTCTGTCTCGGCTGCGGTGAATGTATTGACGCCTGCGATCATCATGCACGGATAGGCATTGATGATTTTGATCTGTTTATGCAGGATCTTAAGGCGGGAACAAACATCGTGGCAATTGTGGCCCCCGCTATTGCCACGATGTTTGGCGGGGAATACCTTAAATTTAACGGTTACTTAAAAAAAATCGGTATTAAGGCGGTATTTGACGTCAGCTTTGGAGCGGAACTCACGGTTAAGTCCTATCTGGCCTACCAGAAAAAGAAGAATCCTTCCATCATCATAGCCCAGCCCTGTCCCTGCCTGGTTTCATACATTGAAATATACCGGCCTCAACTCATTCCCTACTTGGCGCCTGCGGATAGTCCCATGGTGCATACCATGAAAATGATTAAACGGTTTTATCCCCAGTATACTGGCTATAAAATTGCGGCCATTTCTCCCTGTTATGCCAAACGAAGGGAATTCGACGCAGTGGGTATTGGGGATTACAATGTAACCTTTAAGGCTATTCTGGATCATCTTGAAACCACCAAGGACCGGATCCCCAATTATCCCTCCGTTCCCTATGATACCCCGCCGGCAGAACGGGCGGTTCTTTTTTCCTCCCCCGGAGGACTCATGCGTACCATTGAACGGTATGACAGTACCGCTTCCAGCCATACCAGAAAGATAGAGGGGAACCCAGATGTCTATCAGTACCTTGCTCATTTAGACAAAGCCATCAAGCGCAAGATCACCTCCTACTACAACCTGGTGGATTGCCTTAATTGTAAAATGGGGTGTAACGGCGGGCCTGCCACGCCGAACCGGAACAAACAAATTGATGAAGTGGAAATGAACATTGAAAAGCGGAATGCCGCGGCCCAGGCGCACTACCGGAAGCATCGCAATGCCCGTTCAGCAAGGCTTAAAATCGAAAAACTCCTCAACGATTACTGGCAAGAGGGGCTATATGATCGTTCATACATCAATCGGTCCGACCTCTTCAAGCGGAACGTTAAAGTGCTTTCCCCTAAGGAGATAAAGGCCTGTCATGTGTCCATGTATAAAGAAACTGAACGGGATATCCTCAACTGCCGGGCCTGTGGGTATGAGAATTGTGAACAAATGGCAATCGCTATCGGGAACAACCTCAACCGCCCGGAGAATTGCCGGTATTTTATTGAAGTGCAAAGAAGAATGATCAATGAGCAGCATAAAGCAGAAATTGAGCATACCATCAACACGGTCTATGGGCATACCTTAGAGGAGATGAATAAGAGTATCCAGGGCATTGGTTCTTTGACGAATCTTATCAATGACACCGCTGCTGCGGTACTTAAATCCTCCGCGGTGGTTGAAGCTATGGTGGAGAATGTCCGGTCCATCCATAAAACCTTGGAACATAACGCGAAGAATGTCTTGGAACTCAATGGTTCCTCTTTGGAGGGAAAGAGCCGTATCACTGAAATAGGGGAATTGATCTCCGATGTCTCCGCCCAGTCAGACGTGTTGATTCATGCCTGCAAGGTAATCAGCGACATTGCGGAGGAAACGGGCATCCTAGGCATGAACGCGGCCATTGAGGCGGCTCATGCCGGGGAAGCCATCGGCAAAGGGTTTGCGGTTGTTGCCGGAGAGATCCGGCATCTCGCGGACAATTCCGGGCATCAGGCCGGGGAAATAGAAAAAAGCCTCAAAAGTATTAAACGGCTGATCGATAGTTCCACCGAGTCCTCCCGGCACGCCCAAGCCCAGTTTGATAGTATCGTATCCCTAGCCGGTGCGGTAAAAGACGAAGAGCTGCGTATAAAGAATGCCGTTGAAACGCAGAATAACGGCGGCCAGCAGATCCTGCAGGCATTAAGCGAGGTGAACACATTGATATTAAAAATCAAAGCTGAGTCCACCGCGCTTTTGGAATCAGGCAAGATGGTGCTTGAAAATATCAATTCCCTTAAAAACGTATAGCCAACGTTTTTGGGGACGCCCTTAAGTGCAGACGCATAGGGAGGGGCGTAGCAACAAGCCCCTCCGTGCTGTTCGTGGATCTTACCTTCCCAAGCAGGTCCCCACTGCCGCCGCACTGTCGAGCATATAATGATCCCGCGGGACCGACTTAACCTTTCCCGCGGGGACGCTGAGATCCACCGAGCAGATCTCGTTACCCCGCAGGGCCACCATCTTGCCGTATTCCCCCCGGGCCAGGAGTTCCGCCGCCGTAGTGCCCAGACTGGTGGCTAAAACCCGATCCGAAGCGCTGGGAATGCCTCCTCGCTGTACATACCCTAAGACCGTAGCCCTGGTTTCCATGCCGGTCTCCGCTTCAATTTCCTGGGCCACCCGATAGCCAATGGCCGTCTTCACCGTCTTTTCCCGGTATTTCTTGCGGTCTTTTTTCTCCATCTCCGCTTCCTCCCGGGACAAGGCCCCTTCAGCAACCACCACAATGGAGAAGCCCTTGCCGCTTTTGGCCCGTTTGATGAGATGCCGGCCAATACCCTTGATATCGTAGGGGATTTCTGGGATGAGGATCACATCCCCCCCGCCGGCAAGCCCTGCGTACAGGGCAAGCCAGCCCGCCTTATGACCCATCAACTCGATAACCATGACCCGGTTATGGC
>JAISPY010000105.1 GCA_031274565.1 Treponema sp. | reverse complement strand
CCACGATGTTTGTTCCCGCTATCGCCTTATTTGCGATAGGTGTAGGGATTGTATCCTTTAGTATTCCGCGTGAGACTATCGTACTTATTGCCGCGCTTGGATGGGCGGCGACATTCATCACCTATGCCGTGGCGTTTTGGTATTACGAAAAGCACTGACCGGAGGACGCGAGATGGAGCAATACATCAGCCATTTGAAAAAATACCGTCAACTTGCAGAATTAACGCAAGAGAAATTGGCAAATAAAGTTGGCGTTCGGCGTGAAACGATAATCCGGCTTGAATCCGCGAAGTACAATCCCTCGTTAAAATTGGCGATTGACATTTCGCGAGTAGTCGGTGCACCGATCGAGGAGATTTTTGAGTTTCCAGAAGAAACAGTATTTTAGAACGGGGATGACTGTACCGGTGGATAAAGACGAGTAGATATGGTGTCCTGTTTGCGGCAGGTAAAAATGCGGCGGAGAAAAACCTCACAAAGGGCGTAGCCTGATTGGGGTTTTTCGGAGCCCGAGCCACCTACTGGCGGCGTCCCCAGCTTCGCTGGGGCGCATATACAGACCTGTTGAGACTGTCGAATTAGTCCCTGATATGTCAAGCCGACACTACATATAGTGTAATATTCAACAATAATACGCTATATGTAGTGGTACGAGAGCTGTAAAATTACTTTTCCGACAGTCTCGTTATGCGCCGTTTTGTGCTCCCATTAGGTTTTTATTTATAATTATTTTTCTTCTTAAAATTGTATGCCTAAACATATTGTTGGTTTTATGTATATATTATTTCCAATATGATCTTTATTCTCCATTATTGGATATAATTTTATTGGGTCGCCTTGATTATCCATGGGATATATTTTATTTCCATTTTCATCTACCCCTATTGCCGCGTCTTTATAACCGACAATTTCTTCATATGGATTATTTAAATCATAATTTAATTCAAAATTTACCCCAATATATAAATTTTTACTGACTACATAATTAAATGACAATATTCCACCAATTCCCGCATAAAAATTACTTTTATGATTTATTAATAAATCAATTCCAAGACTTAATGGCATCCTGAATTTACTATTATTTATAAAAAATATTGTCGGTCCCATAAATATATGAAAACCATTTGTATCTTCAGATAATAATACCCCGGTTTCTAAAGTGAAACCAAATCTTTTAAAAGGGTATACCAGTTTAAATTCTATTGGAATAGAATTAGGTAAATCTATTCCTCCTGAGTATCCTGTATTTATTTCCAATAAAATACTGGGAATTTCATTGGCGTTTTGAGCTTCTCCGAATAAACGACCAATAGATAAACAAAATATCATTACAACAATTAATTTCTTCATAAAACCCATTTTGTAATTTTATACTATTTTTATTTAATTGTCAACCAATTTTACAAAAATTTTCACAAAATAGCGCATAACATCCTTTCCACGCATTTCACTTATCCCACCAAAAAACGCGGTAATGCGGACGCCGCGGTTACTCAAGGGCGGCGCATGAGCGGTAAGGCAAAAAATCAATACTTTTCTTTCATTTCGACCCGGGAGACTTTGGACTGGGTTTTAAGGAGCATGACGAGTTTGGTAATGTCGGTGGTGTCGGGAATGCCTACGAAGAGACGCAGCCGGACCCCTTTGCCCTTTTCCTTGCCTTTGCCGATACCTTGATCCACATCCATAGATAAAATCCGGATGGCAAAGGAGCGCAGGATACGCAGACAGGCTTTCAGTTCAGGAATTTCCGGATTATTGGTGTTAAAGCTTATTTCCAGCAGCTTATTCCATTCCGCCGGGAAGAGCCGCCGTTCAAGACGGTTGAGGAGGATGAGGGTGATCAGGGTGATAACCAGGACAAACCCTGCGGCGAAAAACATCCCCGCGCCGATGGCCAGGCCCACCGCTGCGATAAGCCAGAGGGAAGCGGCGGTGGTAAGCCCTTTGATGTTGTTTCCCAGGCGGATCATGGCCCCGGCCCCGAGGAAACCAATGCCGGACACGACCTGGGCGGCGATCCTGCCGGGGTCTCCGGTTTTCATGGCGGTGAATTCCTGGGGAAGCCAAATGGAAAGAAGCATCAGGAGAGCCGCGCCGACGGCAATCAGGATGTGGGTCCGCAGCCCCGCAACTTGGCGTTGACTCGCCCGCTCAAACCCTATCACTGCTCCGGCAAGGAAGGCTAAACTGATGCGGATAAGCATATCCAGTTCAGTTACTTGCATGGTATGTCTCAGTTTTCTTTCTGTTTTTCTGATATACTTTTTATACAGTACATACTTACAATTTATACGGAGGAATGGCTTTGTCAATGGCAGGTATCCGGTAAACCTACCTCGAGGCAAGCTCACATTGAAGCACGGGCGAGGCCTCAAAGGATGCGCCCCGGTGCATAAACGCCATGAGCAGTACGCAAGGCAAGAAAAAAAGGAAGAAAAATGCTGGGGGAGCTATTTTTACGGTTTAGGAGAATCAAGATCTATGCGCTGGTGGGGGAAAGCGGCACAGGTAAGAGTTTCCGGGCGAAGCTTGTGGCCCAAAAGTACCGGATTGACTTTATCATTGATGACGGCTTGCTCATCCGGGATGACCGCATCGTGGCAGGCCATTCGGCAAAAGAGGAGAAGACCTTCCTCGCAGCGGTGAAGGTGGCGCTCTTTGATGATAAGCGCCAGCGGGATGAGGTGGCCCGCAAGCTCCAGGGGGAAAAATCCAAGCGGATCCTTATTTTGGGTACCTCGGAGAAGATGGTCAATAAGATCGCCGTCCGGCTGCAGCTTCCGCCGCCGAGTACGATCATAAAGATCGAGGATATCGCTTCTCAAGCGGATATTGAAACCGCCATCAGGACCAGGCGGATCGAGGGGAAGCATGTAATTCCGGTACCCTCGGTTGAGGTGAGACGGAACTACCCCAATATTTTCTATAAAGCCATCAGGATATTCAAGCGGATTCCGGCGCCTCCGGGAATCGCAACGCACCGGGTACATGAAAAGTCCGTGGTGCGGCCGGAATATTCGAAACGGAGTAGGGTGAACATTTCAGAGGCAACCTTGCGCTATATGGTTATTAATTGCGTAGATGAGTATAATCAAGATATACGGATTAAAAAGATCGGGGTAAAAGATGACCCTATGGGATACCGGCTGATCATTACCATTGATGTGGCGTATGGGATCCAGTTAGGAGGAAATATGCATGAATTGCAACAATATATTATAGACCATATCGAACGGTATACGGGGATTCTCATTGAAGAGGTCAATATTATCATTGATAAGATCATCCAAGCATGATTCAATACAAGTTTTGAAGCTCGGTGTTCGATATTAGTAAAGTAACGAGGAGATGTCATGAAGCGCTTTTTTTACGGTTTTATAGGGCAGATGGTTTTGCTTGTTGTGGTTTCCGCGCCGCTTCAGGCCGTACCGGCAATGGTTACGGTAACCAGTACCTATTACGAGGTACAGACTGACAGCGACCGGGCAGATGCGGCCCTGCTTTCCCAAGAATTGGAAACCCGTTTTAAAGTCTATAACAGCTTGTTCCATTTCAAGAAGGACCTGTTGCGGACGCCCTTAAAGGTCCGGGCCTATACGTCCCAGGAAGATTATGACGCCTATATTACCGAGCACTTAGATAAAACCAGCCCCGGAGCGGTGTATCTGCATTACAATCAGCCGGAACGGAGGGAACTGGTCATACACCGGGGCAGTCCTGACGAGGCCCGGATGTTTCCCCATCAGGTCTTTGTCCAATACCTGCGGGCTTTTATTCCCCATCCGCCATCTTGGATTCGGGAGGGGTTTGCCATCTATTTCAGTACGCTCAAATTTGCTCCCGGCGCTCCGGTACTTCCGGGCGAGACCGAGTCCGGGAGTACCGCGTCTGATGAGGTAGCTCCGCAGGGATTGATCTATGAAGAGAATTTAGCCTGGCTTGAAACCGTAAAGAATCTCGGGGATAAGGCGCCCTCCCTGGAATCGGTGCTCCTGGCGGATCTGCAGGGGATTCCCGATCATTTGCAAAGCGTATCCTGGGCCGTGGTCTCCTTTTTAAAAGACAGCGGAAAAGGGGATTATCTGCGGATCCTCTATGAATGTTTTATGCTGCTCTCCGGTTCAGCCACCGCGCCGGCTAATGCGGAAGTGGTTTTCAACCACATTCTCAGTTGGACCGATGGAGCGACTCTTACGGAGGATTATACCGCATACCTGCAAAGCCGGAAGACCTTTGCGGAACTCATCGTCGCAGGGCAGCAGGCGTATAAGGATAAGGACTTTAAAACCGCGGAAACGGTATTCCAGCAGGCGCTGCGGCAACGGCGCACCCATTTCGCCCCGCACTATTATCTGGGCCTCTTAGCGTACGATCAAAAGCAGTACGATATCGCTGAAACCTATTACCGTGCTGCCTTGCAATACGGCGCTGAACCGGCACTGGTTTCGTATGCCCGGGGGGTCAACGCGGCTTCTGCGGGCCGTAATACCGAAGCCATCGGCTTCTTAGAAGCAGCGGGGACCCAGGCGCCGGATCAGTACAAGGAACAGACGGATATGCTCATTAAGCGGCTTAGATAAGGGAGCAGGGAAGGGGCGCAGCAAAAAGCTCCGCCATTCCTGCGGCTGACCGCACAGGCCCGGTTTATCGCACCATCGATCTGAGCGGTATCGTGGTCATAAGTCTTTATAAGGGTAGAACCTGGTAATACGGATCAAGGTTTGACCTCATGCAAGGACGTGTTTGTGGCGTGGAAGAAGGCATTTTTTCCCTTTTCCCAAGGATAAAATCCACCGGATGCCATCTGCAAGCATGGCAGGATGCGGCAGGACCGCGCTTCAACAACCGGGTTACTTCGCTGCCGGCAGGCATTGGTTACTTTCAGGCCAGCATGGTAATGGGGCAGTGCGACCGCTTGCGTTCGGGGGTGCTTCATAGTATTATCGTAGTAGCAAAAACAAAGGAAGTACTATGAGCAGCCATGAGGCGCCTGCGACCGATGAGTGCGGAGCGGTCAATCGAGCGCAGATTGAACATCGGGCTACCTGGATGGCCCTTATCTATGAAGAACTCGTACATGCGGGCATTGATGCGGAACCTATCATACGGCGGGCTATCAAACGATGCGGCCGTATCCAGGGAGAGCGGCTCAAGGCGCGCTGCGGAGATCCCCAAG
>JAISPY010000101.1 GCA_031274565.1 Treponema sp. | reverse complement strand
AGTCGGGCAGGGGGGACCTGCATATTATAAGAACGGAAGGGCTTCCCCTTCCAACTGCCCTGGATGAGCATCTCCGCGGTCAAGGTCCCGATCTCATCCCCGGTGATCCCCGCAGCTTCTAAGGCCTGGGCAAGGGCATCCCGGTCCGGCGTAAACCCGAAAATCACCCGCTCCCGGTCTATTTCCCGGAAGGCCGCATCTGCAGCGCCCCGTTTCTTGGCGATACTTCCCATGAGGATCTGTTCAGCCTCGGATAACTCATTTCGCCCCAGAAGCCCGGCCTCTGCTTGCGCGGCTTTGGTCAACAGCCCCCTCAGCAGGGCAAAATGTTCCGCCGCAGTACCCTTGACCGGCCTCCCATCGCTGAGATCCTCCGGAGCCAGGGTGATCCGTACCCCCTTGAGTGCATCCATGCCGAGCAATCCCAGCTTGGAAAGCATACCAAAGGCGCTCCCCGCTGCTTTGGTATCCATGCCGAGGGTTTGGGCAATCTCCGGAAGCCTGAGCCCCTGCTGTATCCGGACCAGTTCAAGCATCCGCTCTTCAGGGGTCCCCTTTTCCTTCCATTCCCGGCCTAACTCGGTCAGTTCAAAGAAAACATTGGTTTCCCGGCGGATTTCCTCTACTATGCCTTTGCCCAGCAGCCATGACAGGGCTTGGTTTCCATTACCGGGCTTGAAATTGAGTTCCCCCTCGACCTTTTCGATGGTGAGCTCATCACCCCGCGTATACTGCCGGATGATCTTGACCTCCAAAGGGTGCATATTCTTCACCACGCTTTGTATATCCATGTTCCCCCCTTTTTTTCCTCTTTTTTCCCCTTATCTTCCCTCATACAGGGGAGGGTATCACCTTTCAGCTAGTTTGAGAAGGGTGCTCAGGGCCGGCACATATAACAAAAGAGTCCGCGAATGACGCGAATTAACGCGAATTATGGAATAATCACCGTTCTTAATTCGCAAAAATGAGCGGGTATTAAAGATAAAAAATCCACGGATTACGCGGATGTAACGGATTTTAGCACGTGATTCCTTCTTAATCCGTGTAATTCGCGTAATTCGTGGACAAAAATTTTTATGTACGCTCGCCCTGTCTATCCGCTGGAATGACCGGACCGCTTGACGTCCCCTGCGGAGTAGCATATAGTAACTGCTAAGGTTTATTGATGAGATTGATGAGATTGATGAGATTAAAGAAAAAAATCGTACCCTGCCGGAGGGGAAGTGCATGGTAATCGCCATTGACGGCCCTGCGGGTTCAGGGAAAAGTACTATTGCCCGGCTTGTAGCGGAACGGCTGGGGTATACCTATATGAACTCAGGGAACCTCTACCGGGCCATTACGCTGGGATGCCTTCGAAACCATATCGATCCTACGGACGCTACGGCGGCGATCGAGTACACCCAACGGGCGGCTATACGCTATGAAAAGGGCGCGGTGTATTTGGACGGGGAAGAGGTAAGCCTCCTGCTCCATACCGATGCAATTGACCGCTTGACCGGCCCCCTTTCAGGGATCGTGCCTATCCGCCACTGGGTAAACGATCGTATTCGGGAGATTGCCCAAGACCAGGATATAGTGGCGGAAGGCCGAGACATGACCACCGTAGTTTTCCCTCATGCGGAACACCGCTTCTATGTGGACGCCTCGGTGGAAGAGCGGGCCCGGCGGCGCTATGCCCAGGGGGTCTCGGAACTGAGCCTCGAAGCAATCCGGGAATCCCTAGTCCAACGGGACGCGCTTGACCGGCATAAGGCTGAGGGAAGTCTTACTATTGCGCCGGGGGTCATTGTTTTGGATACCTCCCTCTTGACGATTGAACAAGTTTATGACACATTAGTAAAGAATATCACCATAGAAGGATCAACCATGGCCCAGATGGAAGTGGAATCGGACACGAGTCCGATGGATGAGTCGAATAATTCCGCCGACAACATCCAGACACAATTACAGGAAGAGTATCTTAAATCCCTTGAACAATTGGAAGAGGGGCAGATCGTCGAGGGAACCGTGATTCAGGTTACCCAAGACCAGGTGTTTGTTGACGTAGGCTACAAATCGGAAGGCAAGATTCCGATTACGGAGTTTACGGAAATCCCCCAGGTGGGGGATACCGTATCGGTTATTCTCATTACCAAAGAAAATAAGTACGGAGAAGTGATCGTTTCCAAGCAAAAAGCGGATGTCAAGCTGTTTTGGAGAAATCTCAGGCAGGCCTTTCAGGAGCATACGCCCGTAGAAGGAACCATTGAAAAGCTCGTCAAAGGCGGGTATGACGTCAACTTGGGGGGCGAGGTCCATGCTTTCCTCCCCATCAGCCAGTCGGATGCTCAAAAGGTGGATAAGCCTGAAAAGCTCCTCGGCATGACGGTTCTGTGCTACCTAGAACGCCTCTATTCCGACGGCAAGGTCAATATTGTGGTCAACCGCCGCAAGTGGCTGGAAGAGGAAATCGAGCAGAAACGGAACGATTTCTTTGAAAACACCCCCATTGGCGTGGATGTTACCGGCACGGTCAAGAGCTTCACCTCTTTCGGCGCGTTTATTGATCTGGGGGGCTTTGATGGGCTTTTGCATATCAATGATATGAGTTGGGGCCATGTGACCCGGCCTAAGGATTTCGTGCGGAAAGGGCAGGAAATTTGCCTCAAGGTGATCCGGCTTGACCCCATTGAGAAACGGATCAATCTGTCCCTGAAGCATTTTACCGATGATCCGTGGGTTCATTTTGAAGACAAGTACCATGTGAATGACATTGTCCGGGGAAAGGTTACGAAGCTCACCGAATTCGGCGCTTTTATCGAACTGGAAGAAGGGATCGAGGGCTTGGCCCACATTTCTGAGTTCTCCTGGGTAAAGAAAATCCAGCAGCCCGATGAAGTGGTCAGTATCGGGGATGAAGTGGAATGTATGATCCTGGGTTACGATCTCCAGGCCGGCAGGGTTTCCCTGGGGCTGAAACAGGTAACTGCCAATCCCTGGACCAATTTTGAGGACCGCTACCCCGTGGGGACCCGCTTGACCCGGAAGGTGGTAAAGCTCACCAATGCGGGGGCCTTTATTCAACTGGAAGATGGCATTGACGGGCTGCTCTTGGGGGATGATATTTCCTGGACCAAGAAGATAAAGCATCCGGGCAGTGAACTGCAGGTTGGCCAGGAAGTGGAGATCATGGTGATCGGCATTGACCGGGAAAACCGGGGTATCCGGCTGGGGATCAAGCAGCTCAGCGAAGACCCCTGGCAGAGTTTTGCCCAGGCCTATAGGCCCGGTTCCCTGGTGGAAGGGGAGGTCGCTTCGGTTACGGATTTCGGGCTCTTTGTACGGGTTCCGGGGGGCATTGAAGGGCTTATCCATAAATCGAATCTCCCTGAAAACCGGGAAGAGAGTCCTGATGAGGCCCTCAAGAAGTACCATGTGGGGGATAAGATCAAGGCGGTGGTGCTGGAATTACAGCCGGACAAGCAAAAGGTCGCCTTTTCCATTCGGGATTACCAGCGGAAGGTACAGCGGGAGGAGCTTTCCCGGTATATCGCGGCGGAAGAATCCGATGGTTCGACCTTCACCTTGGGAGATATGGTACGGTCTAAGGGAAGCTCCTAGAAGACCGTGGTGGTATGCTGTCCAAGATTGACCTTCAGAAATTTAACACCCTTATTGAGATTAACACCCTCATTAATTCTAATTATGAAGACGCCCATTCCTTAGTAACCCAGATTCTTGATTCTGCGACCCGGCTCTGTGACTGTGAGTCCTCGAGTTTGCTCTTGCTGGACCGGGACGCAGGAGAATTGTACTTTGAGATTGCCCTGGGTTCTAAGAGCGTGGAGGTGAAACGGTTTACGGTCAAGCTCGAAGAGGGGATCGCGGGCTGGGTGGTGCGGCATAATAAGGCGGTCATCATCAACGATGTGATCCACGATACGCGGCATCTGCATACTATCGCACGGCAGATCGATTATCCTACCCAGACCATGATGGCGGTGCCCATGCGGGTTAAAGACCGGTGTATCGGGGTTATTGAGCTTATCAATAAAAAGAACAACCAGTTGTTTGTCCAGGATGATCTTGAGTGGCTTGAAATATTCGCCAATCAAGCGGCCTTGGCCATTGTGAATGTTCAGAGTATTGAAAAGGCCCGCAGTGAAATTCAGCAGTTACAGGATCAGCTCAAAACAGACCAGGGCTATCATACCATGATAGCTAAGAGTCCGATCATGATGACGAAACTGGAGCTGGTTGAGCGGATCGCCAAAACCGATTCGTCCGTACTGATCCTGGGGGAGAGCGGGGTGGGGAAGGAGCTGTTTGCCGAACAGATACACCTGCGGAGCCTGCGGAGCGCGAAGCCCTTCATCCGGGTGAATTGCGCGGCCCTGCCTGAGGGACTCCTGGAAAGCGAGATGTTCGGCCATGTGAAAGGGGCCTTTACCAACGCGATTGCGGACCGGCGGGGCCGGTTTGAGATGGCCGAGGGGGGGACCATTTTCCTGGATGAGATTGGGGATTTGGCCCTCCCCTTACAGGCCAAGCTGCTGCGGGTCATTCAAGAGAAAACCTTTGAAAAGGTCGGTTCTGGGACTTCGATCACGGTAAACGTGCGTATTTTGGCAGCGACTAACAAGAATGTGGAGGCCCTGGTAGCCGCCGGGGAGTTTCGGCACGATCTGTATTACCGACTGAATGTCTTGCCCCTGTATATTCCGCCCCTCCGGCAGCGGCCGGAAGACATCCCGGAGTTGGCGGCGTTTTTTCTTTCCAAGGGGATGCTGGAGACCAAGAAGCAATTCGAGGGCTTTGCCCCTGAAGCCATGGACGCCATGCTTGCCTACTCCTGGCCGGGGAATATCCGGGAACTGGAAAACTGCGTTGAACGGGCCTGTGTTATCGGCAAGAACCAGTGGATCCAAGAGGAGGATCTCTTTCTTAAAAAGACCGCGACCCCCCCATTTCAGGAAGTGGGAAGTCGGGACTTGAAAAGCGCGGTTACGGCCTTTAGAGCCTATTTCATACAAAAAGTGCTGGAAGAGCATCAGGGGAATCAAACAGAAACCGCCAAGGCCTTGGATATACAGAGAACCTATTT
Organism: Treponema sp.; assembly: GCA_031274565.1. Taxonomy (GTDB): domain Bacteria; phylum Spirochaetota; class Spirochaetia; order Treponematales; family Breznakiellaceae; genus JAIRLU01. The sequence continues at coordinate 3,956 of JAISPY010000101.1, read as the reverse complement.
ATCGAAGCTCATTAAAGAATTGAATATCCATGTAGGTTAGGCAGGGGATACCGCCGGTAGTATACTAGAGTAAATGAAGATAGCGATGAGCGATAAATAAAGATGAAGATGAACGTTAAAGATGAAATGAAGATAGATGAGGAGTCAGTACATGGCAGAACGTACAGTGTTACCGGGAGGAAAACCGATGATACAGTTGGTCAAATCTGAACGGGATGAACCGGTACCGCAGGGTGCATCGGTTAGTATAGGCGAACGGTTTAACCGGTTTATCCAACAGCACCGCAAGCCGATTGTCTTAGGCGCCTTGGGTATTCTGGTACTCTTGGTGGGGTTTATCGCGGCGGTGAGCATCAGGGATGGGCTGCATACGCGCTCCCTTGCCCAGCTTGCGGATTTTAATCGGCGGTATGAAGCGATTCGGATCGACCTGAATGAACCGGCTAAGGCGGATGAGGTTCAGGCCCTGCTGGAGGAGCTTTCCGCCTTTGCCGCCAAGCAACGGGGGTATGTGGGCGCACGGGCCTATTCCCTGGTAGCAAGCATCCATGGGGATAAAAAAGCCTGGGAAGAGGCGGAAAAAGCCTGGATTACTGCCGCACAGCGGGGGGCAAAGACCTACCTAGGCCCGGTTTCCCTATATAATGCGGCGGTTGCAGCGGAAGAAGGGGGTACTATCTCGAGGGCTATAGATCTGTACCGGCAGAGTGCCGCCTACAAGGATACGTTCCCCGCAGCGCCTCATGCCCAGTTCTCCCTAGGACGGCTTCTGGAGGGGCAAAACAACCCGGAGGCCGCGCTGGAAGCATATCAAGCGTTGCTGAATACCTGGCCGAACGATACGGTCTGGACCAATCTTGCCCGCAGCAGGATCATATTCCTCAAATCCCGATGAAGCAAGCGACCTATAGGGTCTGTTTTCCCCGGTTCCTGGCGGCGTTGCTTATGGGAGGCTTGAGCGCCTGCGGTATCGACGACTATCTTGTGCTCTATCCGGTATTAGGAGTGCCTGATGTGGAATTGAATACCAAGGCGTCGATTACCCTGGCTCTGCAGGAGGAAAGTAACTATTTTACCCATTTTACCCTCTATTACCGCATCTATATCAGCGCGGTTCCCCTTTCAGGGCGTATAACCCAGGGGGATCATAGCACCTTAAACGCCACCCTGGATTCGGATTATCGGGTGTTCCTGCCCTATACCGCCTCGGATACCACGATCAGCACCTCCGTAGGCAGCCTGTTCGGGAACCGGAGCTATCAGACCCTCACCCTGGAAGGGCCTGCTATAGATGAGGTACTATCCCGCAATTCCATCGGGATGACCCTTACCCTGGATTTTATGGAGGGAATTATTCCGGTTCTGCGTCTTAACGGTGCTGAGTATAGGCTGCAGCGTTCCAATGGCGGCGGGCTTTTTAACCCGGTGCCTACGAATCGGTATTTTCTCAACACCCTGGAATTGAACACCAATGCCAACGCTACTTCGGGGGTGAACGCGGATGTGGCCCCCCTCTCCACCGCTGCGGAGGTCCGCTATACCTATGTATCCTTCTACATCGTCGGAACTGGGCTGGACCCTAATTTCTCGCCGATTTACAGCGCCCCTACCTTTATTGCCGTCCTTCGACTGCCTGAATCGTTCTAATCCTAAGGGCAATAAACAAAAGGGTCCGCGAATGACGCGAATTAACGCGAATTATGGATATGACCACCGCTCTTAATCCGGGTAATTCGTGGACACAAATTGTTATATGCCCTGACCCTGGGTACAGAACCTTTGCAGACCCCAGAGGACTTGGTATACAATAGGGTATGACCCTGCAATACATCCTTTTTGACTTGGACAACACCCTGTATTCCGCCCGGTATGGTCTGGAACTGAATGTGGGCCGGCGTATCGCGGACTACCTGGCAGCCTACTTGGGGGTTTCCCCGGAAGAAGCCATACGGCAGCGGCAGGAACGGATCCACTGCTACGGCACTACCCTGGAATGGCTCATGGCGGAAAAAGGCTTCACCGATGTGGAAGCCTATTACGCGGCGATTCATCCCGCAGGTGAAGCGGACGCCCTTTCCCCGGATCCCGGGCTGCGCCGCTTTCTGGAGGGCCTTCCGCTTCCACGGGGGATCCTCACCAATTCCCCACGGGAACATGCGGACCGGATCCTCGCGCAATTAGGGATCCCGGACCTCTTTACCCATATCTTTGACATACGCTGGAGCGGCTTTACCGGAAAACCCCATAGGGAAGTGTTTCTGCGTGCCTTGGATATCTTGGGAACCACCCCAGAAACCACTCTTTTTATTGATGATACTCCCCGGTGTGTAACGGGCTATTGCGCCCTGGGCGGAAAGGGTGTCCTGCTGGATGAGGCCGACGCATACCCTGGGTATCCCCACCCCCGAATCCGTACCCTCCAAGATATTTTTTCCTTGATTCCCGTGTAGTTTGAGAACCCGGCTTAGGCCCTCTTATCGGAACCGTGCACGGTCAGGGACTCCAAGGCTTTGGCGATAACCTTCTGTATCTGATCCGAGAGGTTTTGCCGCCGATCTTCCAGGGGGAGTTCCGCCGTATTAATCGGCGCTAAAAACCTAACCCCCACCGGAACCGCCTGAACCCGGTAGGTTTTCTCAAAAACCTCATAGCTGCCGGTGATAGCCACTGGTACAATCGGGGCCCCGGACTGGGTGGCAAGCTTGAGCGAGCCGGTCCGGAAGGGAAGGAGACCCCGGCCTTTGCTCCGGGTGCCTTCGGGAAAGATGATCATAGCCCCGCCCCGTTTGATCCGTTGAATCCCCGTATTAATCGTACCCACTGCTTTGCGGATGTTTTTCCGGTCGATAAAGAGACAGCCCAAGAGGAGCATCCACATATTCAGCACGGGAATCCAGGCCAATTCTTTCTTGGCAATAAACCCCACCGGTCTCCCGATAAGGCCCAGGAGCAGCACAATATCAAAGATGCTGTTATGGTTGCTGACCAAACACAACCCGCCCTTGGGGGGGATGTGTTCTTTGCCGATGACGGTCAGCGTACACCGGGTGCATTTGATAAGCAGGAGCGACCAGCCTTGGGCAACCTTATATATCAGGATGGACATGGGCTTTTCAAGCCCCAAACAACTCAAGATAAACAACAGGACCCCGAGGGGAACCAGGGCGATCATGGCTACCACCACCACGGTAAAATCACCGATCGTTTTCAGTACTCCCATACTGCAGACTCCTTATTCAGGGAATGCAAAGCCCTAATCCCTGTAATACCTTCCGGCTGCTTTGCGGGTCCTGCCATACCAGCCCGCGGATCCCCACGGAGCAGGCGGCTTCCACATTGACCGGTATATCATCGAAGAAGACCACTTCCTCTGGTTTACAGGATAAGGCATGCAACAGGGTTTCGTACATCGCGATTTCCGGTTTAATGGAACCGATTTCACAGGAAAAGATCCCCACGTCGGGAAGCCGGAAAACCGGCAGACTTTCCCGCGCCCAAACCAGAAAATCCTGGGGCATGTTGGAGAGGATCCCCAGGGCGTATCCTCCAGCCTTGATATCCTCCATGAGGGCCACGGTATCGGGGTTGACCCGCTTCCAACTGGCTAAGTCGATCCGGATCAATCGTTCCAAGGCTGCGTCATCCTGCGCCACGGCCTCCCGGCCTCCCTGGGTCAGCAGGGTGCGGTAATAGTCCTTCCCGCTCAGGGTACCCCGGTCATATTCCCCCCGATACGCCCATACCAGGGTGTCCATGGTCTTGACTTCGATTCCCGCGATGGAAGCCAGCTCCGCCATGACCCCTGGTTCTGGGGGGAAGGAAATCACCTTGCCGAAATCAAATACCACTGCACGGGGAACCCCGGTATGCGCTACTGCTTGTACTTTTTGTAACATCATAGTTCTATTCTAGCAATTCTCCGATCCTTTGAGCAAGCCAGGGCAAGCGCACTTGGC
>JAISPY010000025.1 GCA_031274565.1 Treponema sp. | reverse complement strand
GCATTTCATCCATCGCTTCCGCTTCTTCTTCGGTTATGATGTCGGTCGCTTTCATTGTTCCCCCTACCGGATAAAATAAGACAGATATTTGTCCTGACAAGGCATGGCGTGAAATACACACATTCCATTTTCACCAAATTCTTTGTAGACGATTTCCAGCGGATTCCCGTTGGTATCGTAGCCCAGAACAAGATACTTGCCTTCGTACCCATCCAAAACTTCTTCGTAGCAATAGGTTTTAATGGCGTGGCGGATATCTGTATCTTTGACACCATGTTTGAATGCTGTTTTGATGAAAACAATTTCCGGTTCCATTTACTATTCTATTTACATTATACCAAGTAAAAGCTAGAAATACAATCTATCGCACCCATGAAGTGGGGCCGCGCATATAAACAAAAGGGTCCGCGAATTAACGCGAATTAGGGAATGACCACAGGGCTTAATTCGCAAAAATGAACGGGTATAACGATAAAAAATCCACTGATTACGCTTATTGAGGACCCGCGCAGCAATACCATGATCATTAGGTGATGGTATTGCTGCGGGTCCTTAACGGATTTTGGAGCGTGATTCCTTCTTAATCCGTGTAATCCATGGACAAAAATTTTTATATGCGCTGACCCTGTTATCCTGGGTTCCTGCTCTATCCGGTGCAAGGCGTATGTTTTATACTGAACTTATGGGAAACAATCAACTTTTTCCTCCTTTTCCTTCTTTTCCTCTTACTGTTAAGGGTCTGGATCCGCGCCAGATCCAGGTTCTTGCGCTGGATTTGGATGGCACCTGCCTGGGCCTCAACGCTTCCTTGAGCGGTCGTATGATCCGGGCGATTAGGCGCTGTATCGATCGGGGGGTGCGGGTGATCATCTGCACGGGCCGGTCCCTGGAGGCGGCGGAACCCTATCGGCAGGCCCTGGGAGCAGAGGGGCCGATGGTGTATTTCAATGGCGCGGAAGTGGTGGATATGCCTTCTGGGAAGGTGCTCCGGTCCACCCTCCTCCGGGTGGAAGTGGCGGATTACTGCGTGGACCTCTCCCGGAGCCGGGGGGTGTATTATCAGGTGTATTTTCCGGCTTGTCCTGAGCATCCACGGGGTATACTCCTGGCGGAACAGCAACGGCAGGAAACCGAGCAGTACCGACGCCATACCGGGGTTCAGGCGGTGATTGGGGACCTGAAACAAGCCCTGGCCCAGCCGGGTCTTGCGGGCTGCGTTAAAGGGATGTTCATCGGGGAACCGGCGTTCCATGAGGAACTGCGGCGGCTCTTGACCGAGCGTTTTGGGAGAAGTATCTATATCGCGCAAACCTCCCCGACCTATTTGGAGCTCATGGATGCGGGGGTTTCCAAAGGCATAGGGCTTGGTCATGCCTTGGCATACCTGGGTCTGCAGGAGGCCCTGGTGATGGCCTGCGGGGATGAGGAGAACGATCTCCCCCTTTTTGCGGCGGCGAGCTTTGCGGCGGCGCCGGCCACTGCCAAAGCATCGGTCCGGGCGGCGGCGGACATCCTGTTTGGTCCCCATACCGAGGATGGGCTGGCGGAGTTTCTGGAGCGCCTGTTCGAGTAAGCCAAGGATGTAAAAAAATGTTTGTCTCCTGGGGTATTACATGGTATGCTCAGTATACGATGCTCAGGATTGACCGGATGCGCGCAGGCTCGCTGCGGCCTCCGGGACTTGAGCAGAACCAGTGCCAAGCAAGGAGCGTTTACGATGATTAGCAAAGCCGCGTTACGGAAAACGATGAAAGCACGCCTCGAATCCCTTCCCCCGGAACAGTTTCATGCCGAAGGGGTACAGGTCGCTTCCCGCATACGGAACATGCCCATCTGGTCCCAATACGAGACCATCTTGTTCTACCTGTCGATGAAGATCGAAATTGATACGGAGCCGCTGTTGGAGACCGCGTTCTTGGATAAGAAGCGGATTTTTGTCCCCAAGGTGGCGGGGGATGAGCTTCATTTCTTCCGGATTTACGGGATTTCCGGTCCCTGGCAGTATGGGGCCTTTGATATCCGGGAGCCGCAAACCGAACGGCCGGAGGATCTGCTGCAAAACCAGGATTTTCCCGCCCTGATTATCGTACCGGGCGTGGCCTTCACCCCTGCAGGGGAGCGGATGGGCCACGGAAGGGGGTATTACGACCGTTTTTTTGCCCAACTCGACGCCCAAAAGCTGGCCTATTGCACCCTGGGTATCTGCATGGAAGCCCAGGTGGTCCCGGAAGTCCCCACTGAACCGTGGGATAAGAAGATGGACGCCCTCGGGGTGGGAGGTTCCGCTTCCTGAGGCGCGGGGAGCTACGGCGACGGGAGATGTTCTCGCCCCTCCGGGCGCGATTTAACGAGAGCCCATGCAATGGGCTTGACAAAAAAAAGAGGGCATAGTATTATCATACATAAAGTCTTAGTTTTTGTCAGATTATGGATAAGGACGAATGGATAGATGGGAGAAGCAGGAGGCAGTAATGGATCGGTATCAGTGGCACATCAGGGACTGGCCCGGGCGGTTTTTATTGTTTCCAGGGTTTGAAGAAATTGAGGGCGCTCTTATTCATGCAGTGGATAGGGTTCCCTCTTTTTAATATCCAGGAGGGGTTCGGCGGTCGTTGGTCGCTTCCCTCCGGTTGTTAAGGAGGATATATGAAAAAGCTTTTAGCTCTTTCGATGGTACTCGTTATGGCAGCGGGCGCAGTGTTTGCGGAAATTGCCGTAACCGGCCAGGTTGA
>JAISPY010000021.1 GCA_031274565.1 Treponema sp. | reverse complement strand
GGAGGAGGAGAAGGGGATATACGTGGTACGGGGAGGGAATCTACCGATGCAAATTATAGTAACGAAGCGGTTGTCGGTGAAGGATAATCAGTGGCTGCGGCATCTGGGGCGGGACTTGGAAACGCGGGAAGTGAAGCGTATATTGAGAGTAGGGGGAATAGTAGGGAAGCAGGTATCGTTAGGAGCGTATTTTGATGCGCTGATGCGGGCGAATGTGGGAGCATTTCAGGAGGTGTTAGAGATGTCTGAAGAGAGTTTGAGTTTAGAGACGGTACTTATGGAATCGAGTATTGTACGCAAGTGGTTAGAAGAGCGTGAACAGCGGGCTGCGGAACGTGAAAAACGTGGTCAAAAGCGGGGAGCGCAGCAAAAAGCCCGGGAAGTCCTTGAGCTTATAAATCAGGGGTACTCCTTAGAATCGCTGAAAGAGCGGCTCATGGCTGAACAAGAATAATATGCCCTGCTGCACCGGCGGCGTGTGCCCGGTCTTTTGCGCCGGACCCGCTCGGAAGACCGCGATTCCCGGGGCGTGAAACAAAAGGCCGGCCCTGGAAACCAAGGCCGGCCTGAAACTGAACTCAGGAACGGGTACTAGAAGGTCCAGATGAAATCGATCTGCACGGTATTGCGCAGGGTAGGATCATCAGCTTCAGTATCATAGCCCCCCTTACCCGGCTGCTCTAAATTAAACAGATAGAAGGCGTTGATGGAGGCGTTTTCACCCAGCTTATAGCTTACCTTGGGCTTCACCCCAATATCGTAGTCCACAATATCCGGCCAGATCCCGAAGGGAATAGCAAGCCCTACGGTCCACTGGTCGTTCAAGCCGTAGCTGATGGACGGCTCAAAGGTGAGATACGCAGGTACGGATGCAGCATCCTTAAGGGTAACAAACTTATTCTCCCCGCCAAAGAGGAACTGGTGCATCACCAAACCTGCCTCAAGCTGTTCCGTAATGGCATAGCCCAAGGTTTCATTGATCCATATCCACCCGTATTTGTCATAGCCCCCCATGTTATTGAACCGGGCTTCCACGATGGCGGTCAGGTTCTCCACAGCCTTCACTTCGAACCCGGCATAAATCCCCAGGCCCTGGCCCGCATCAGCAACTTCGGAACTCGTAGTCTCCCCATAGAACTCTTCCGTAGTAAGCCCGTCGGCTTCGCTGTCCAGCCGTAAACCCGCAGCGACATTAAAGAGATCGTGCTCATACTTGAAGCCTAAGGAGGTCTCCAGAAGGAAATGTTCTGCCAAAACTCCTAACGGCCCTTCATCCCCCTGCCAAAGAACCTTGCTGATCCAATCAAATTTACCTGGATTATCCGCAGGGGAATCAGGGGAGTTAAGGAATAAGCCCACATTCAGGCCCTCGATGGGTTTCACCTCCAACCGCAGTCCCGTACCGGTGCTGTAATGGAAATCCTCATCCCCGCCGGTATTCCATACGGAGTCGTCGATCTTGCCGACCTTCAGGTTCACCAGTTGATTGGCCAAATCAGCCCACACATAGGCCTGATTAACCTCTATCTCCGGCCCGCTGACCACCGTGTTAGTACGAAGCCGGAACACCACCCCGTAATTGTCCTGGGTATAGGAGCCGTCCAGATCAAACCGGGTCTCTTCACCCGCGTCGTCGTTGTACAGCCGAATCGAGGGTTCGTGTTTGTATTCGTTTGTTTGGATAACGTTGCCATTCTCATCCTTAACCTCAACCTCATTCTTGCCATTACTGGTCCCGAACTGGATACCCGTCTTGAGGGTGCCGCTGAATTTAAGACCCTGCTCTTTTTCTTCCTGAGCAAACACCCCGGCGCTTAACGCCAGGATTAAGAAACCAACAAGAGCTTTCTTCATTATTAAAGAATCCTCCTTACAACTTACCGGAGGGAGACGGCCAACGACCGCTTGACCCCTCCATGGTACTATAAAAAATGAGCCGGCCCCGGTTCCCCGCGGATGTATCCGCTCGGTACATCCGATGGGAACCACAGACCCCTCAATTTTTACTGATCCCCCCATGAACCCCGCGCGTACTGCCTTCGCGCCACAGATTTCACGGCTCATGGTTTCCCGCTCCCTATTTGTTATGTATCTATAACCTGTTTTTTCTACCCTGTCAATACCCTGGTACTTTTTTTAACTTTTTTGACTTTTTTTAATCGGCGACGCACCGATACCACCCGGGTCCATCCGCGGCGGATTCCCCTCGGATCTTCCCGCTCCCTTCATCTCCCATGACAATGCTTGTACTTCTTGCCGCTTCCGCAGGGGCAGGGGTCGTTCCGGCCCACCTTGGGATGCCCGCGGACTATGGTAACCGCCTGGGGCTGCTCCTGCGCGGAAGCGCTTCCCGGCTTGCCCTTTGCCCGGGCCAAGCCCGGAGCACTGAACGCGCCCAGGCTCCCGTGGCTTGCGGATTGGGCGCTCGCCGGCGCAAAGGTCCGGCTCTTGATCTCCCGGTCCCCCGACTGAGGAGCAACCTGAATCCGCACCAAGTGCAGCCGGGAGGCAATCGCTTCCCGGATCTGGTCGATCATGGTGTCAAAAATCTGGAAGCCCTCGACCTTATATTCCGTGAGGGGGTTCTTCTGGGCATAACTACGCAGATACACCGCTTCCCGCAGGGCCTCCATGTTTTCCAGGTGGTCGAGCCATTTGCGGTCCACTGCCTGGAGGTACTGGATCCTGATGAAGGCGTTGAGGTTTTCTCCCCCAATGAGGGCCTCTTTGTCAGCGATGTCTTGTTCCAATGCCTGGATGAGCTGCTGTTCAAGCTGGTCAAAGGCTTCTTCCGGTTTCCCGCCGCTCTCCCCGTCAAAATGCAGGGGATAGCCGAATTGGGTTTTAAGATACTCGGTTAAATCCTTGACCGCCCCCGCCGGGTCCCGGCGATACCCTCGTTGAGCAGCCTCCACCGCGGTGGCTACCATGTCCCGGGTGGCGTCGTTGACCCGCTTTTTCAGGTCCGGGTCCGCGAGAATCGCGTCCCGCTGCTCATAGATGAATTTACGCTGCTGGTTGAGCACATCATCGTATTCGAGGAGGTGTTTACGGATCTCGAAGTTCCGCTCTTCCACCTTCTTCTGGGCCTTTTCAATGCTCTTGTTGAGCCAAGGGTGAAAGATAGGTTCCCCTGGCTCCATGCCGATCTTGGTCATGATGTTCTTGATGTTGTCCCCTCCAAAGAGGCGCATCAGTTCATCATCTAAGGAAATGAAGAATTTCGAGCGGCCCGGATCCCCCTGCCTGCCCGCGCGGCCCCGGAGCTGGTTATCGATCCGCCGGCTCTCATGCCGCTCCGTGCCGATCACGTACAGCCCTCCCAAGGCTTTGACTTCCTCGTAATCCTGTTTCCAAGTTTCGTATTCTTCCCGGTAGATCTGGGCGTATTTTTCAGGGTCCGCTCCCGTGCCAGCCTTCTTATGGGCGCGATGCTCTGGATTGCCCCCCAGTTTGATGTCCGTACCCCGGCCCGCCATGTTGGTGGCAATGGTAACCGCGCCTTTAGCCCCGGCTTCCGCGATGATCACCGCTTCCCGGGCGTGGTTCTTGGCGTTGAGCACCTCGTGGCGCACTCCCCGCCGGGTGAGCAGGGTGGAAATGATTTCGGACTTCTCGATGGAGACCGTACCCACCAGGATGGGCTGCCCCTTCTTGTGGGCCTGGGCTATCTCATCACAGAGGGCGTCGAGCTTTTCCTTTTCGTTGAGGTAGACCACATCATGCTCATCTTCGCGGGCCACCGGCAGATTCGTGGGGATCACCACCACATCCAACTGGTATATCTTGCTGAATTCCACCGCCTCCGTGTCTGCGGTGCCGGTCATGCCGGAGATTTTGTCGTACAGCCGGAAGTAATTTTGGAAGGTGATGGTCGCCAGGGTCCGGTTCCGCTGGGCAATCCGGATCCGCTCCTTGGCTTCAATGGCCTGATGCAGCCCGTCGGAATAGCGGCGGCCGTGGAGGATGCGGCCGGTAAACTCATCCACAATCTGCACCTGCCCGTCCTGGACCACATAATCCACATCCCCATGAAAGAGCTTATGGGCCCGCAGTGCCTGGGTAAAGTAATGGATGTACTCGAAATTCTCCTCATCCACGATGGCCCCTTTGATCAGGTTCCGCTTCTGCAGGATTTCCTCGATCTTGGTAAGCCCCGCGTTGCTGAAGGAGATGCTCTTGTTCTTTTCATTGATCTTATAATCCCCGACCACTTCCTCACCCTGGGTCTCGTCGGGATAGTCTCCGTTCGCTTTCTTGCGGACCTCCTCCAGAGAGCCTAAGAGCCGTTCCACCTCGAAAAACTTGAAGGTATCATCCTCCGCAGGGCCGGAGATGATAAGGGGCGTACGGGCCTCGTCAATGAGGATGGAGTCGATTTCATCCACCACACAGAAATGGTGGCCCCGCTGGACCCGGCTTGCCAGGTCCCGGCACATATTATCCCGGAGGTAATCAAACCCGAACTCGTTGTTGGTCCCGTAGGTAATGTCGCAGGCGTAGTTTTCCTTGCGCCGGGCATTGTCCATCTCCGAGAGGATGGTTCCCACGGTGAGTCCCAGGTACCCGAAAATCGGCCGCATCCATTCCGCGTCCCGGCTTGCCAGGTAATCGTTCACCGTTACCACATGGATCCCCTTACCGGGAATGGCGTTGAGGTACGCCGCAGCCACGCTCATCAGGGTCTTCCCTTCCCCGGTCTTCATCTCCACGATTTTACCCTGGTGGAGTACGATGGACCCCAGCACCTGCACATCGTAGGGCCGTTCCCCCAGTTTCCGCCGGGCCGCTTCTCGGGCCAGGGCAAAGGCTTCCGGAAGCAGATCCTCCAGAGGCGTTCCCTTCCCGTACCGGTCTTTGAATTGGCTGGTCATCCGGGGGAATTCCGCCGGGGGAAGCGCTACGGCCCAGGCTTCCTTTTCATTGACCTTATGTAAAAGCGGCACCAGCGCCTTGATATCCCGTTCATGCTGGGAACCGAATAGGGCTTTGATGAAATTTTCAAGCATAGCTTACTGTAGCGCGAACCTTTCCCATTGACAAGTCCGTACCTATCCGGTGTCAAGACGCAATAGAAATGTCCCCTCCCCCTTAAGCGGCATGAGAGGCTGGCTGGCCTCTCTTTGGTATTTGTAGCTCCTCAACGAGGAGTGATTTTCCTTTCCACACCAGAGCGTAAGTCCCGTCAAGCCTGACCCGGACAATAACTTTGTCTTGGGAGCGGGGAAGGGTTTTGTTTGTTTTGAGTATCTGAAACAGACGGCATTCAAATCGGACTCCATAGTCATGGGTTATCGTCCGCTCATACTCAAAACACAGGATCTCCTTCATAGCAACCGTTCCCAAGGGCGCATGGGCGTCCGCCGCATCCGCCGCCGGACGGGAAAACTTCCCGTTCATCTGGGGAAGGTAGGTTTCATCAAGAAACCGGTTCGCCTCCTCAATCGCGGCTATACCGGCAAGCCGTAATTCTTTTACTAACCGGTCCTGATCTAATCCGTGGTTCCGTTCTACCCGTCCCTTCGCCTGCG
>JAISPY010000262.1 GCA_031274565.1 Treponema sp. | reverse complement strand
CCTTCGGGGGAGATGCGGATGATCTTCAAGAAGTGCTACGCCACCATAGGGGTCGTGGGGAACGAGGATCACATGAATACCCAGCTTGGCAAGGCCGGGCGGAAACGCTGGCTTGGGGTGAGGCCCACGGTTCGCGGTATGGTCATGAATCCTGTTGATCACCCGCACGGGGGCGGTGAGGGCAAGAATAAAGGCATACACCCGGTGAGTCCCTGGGGCCAGCCGGCCAAGGGTTACAAGACCCGCAAGAAGCACAAGCCTTCTTCCCGGTTTATCGTGAGCCGTGGAAAGAAGAAGAATAAGAGGTAAGGATGTCGAGATCCATCAAGAAAGGGCCCTTCATCGAAAAGAGCCTTTACAAAAAGGTTTTGGAGATGAACAAAACCGGGGACCGGAAGATGATAAAGACCTACTCCCGGTGCTCTACCATTATTCCTGAAATGGTCGGCGGAACCATCTCGGTCTACAATGGCAAGACTTGGGTGCCGGTGTATATCACCGAAAACCTGGTAGGTCATAAACTCGGCGAATTTTCCCCCACCCGGATATTCCGGGGTCATGCGGGGTCCGACAAGAAAGCGTCAAAGGGTTGAGTCATGGCGGAGAATAACGAACAGACCGGCTATCGGGCGAAGACGAAGTTCATCATCGTTTCCCCCTATAAAATCAGGCCCGTGGCGGCTCTCATACGCCGCAAGTCCTACCCTGAGGCGATGTCGATTCTGGAAAATATGCCCCACCGGGGGGCGCGGCTGATCAGGAAGACCCTGAAATCCGCCGCCTCCAACGCCCTTAACAGAAACAAACAACTCGATGAGGATATGCTCTATGTCAAAGAGATATTCATTGACGAGGGCCCCCGGCTCAAGCGGATCTGGTACCGCGCCCGGGGCAGGGCCGATATGCTGCTCAAGCGTTTAAGCCACATAACTGTGGTTATTGATGAAACTTCGCGGGTGGCGCGGGGAAAGGCGGGAAAGTAAGGTGGGACAGAAGGTAAACCCGATAGGACTCCGGGTCGGCATCAACAGAACGTGGGCCTCCCGCTGGTATGTGGACCCCAGGGAATACGCCAATACCCTGCATGAGGACCTCAAACTCCGCGGGCTCATCCTGGCAATGCCCGAAACCAGGGGCGCCGACATAGCCGAGCTGGAGATCATCCGGCATCCCCAGAAGATCACCATCGTTATTCACACCGCCCGTCCGGGGGTTATCATAGGCGTCAAGGGCGCCAACATCGAAAAAGTCGGTGTGGAGCTTCGCAAAAAGGTAAACAAGAATATTCAGATCAAGATTAAGGAAGTGCGGAACGCCGATAACAACGCCACGATCATCGCCCAGGGCATAGCCCGCCAGTTGCTGGCGCGGAGTTCCTTCCGCCGGACCATGAAGCAGGCGATTAGCAACGCGATCAAGAAGGGGAACGCCCAGGGCGTCAAGGTACGGCTTTCGGGCCGGCTGGGGGGCGCCGAAATGTCCCGCACGGAAGAGGCCAAGGAGGGGCGTATTCCGCTCCACACCCTCAGGGCGGACATCGACTACGGTTTTGCCGAGGCTCATACCACCTTTGGTTCCATAGGAATAAAGGTCTGGGTCTACAACGGCATGAAGTACGGCAAGGAACAGAAGGAAGACGCCGGCGTCCTGGTAAAGAAACGGCGCACTGACCGGGACCGGAATTTTGATCGCGCCCCGGCAAGGAGCTAGTCTATGTTGAGTCCCAAGCGGGTAAAATTCCGGAAGGTCCAGCGGGGCACCATGCCCGGCATCGCTACCCGGTGTAATACGGTGGCCTTCGGCGAGTACGGCCTCGTGGCCCTGGAACGGATGTGGATTACCAACCGGCAGATAGAGGCGGCCCGTATCGCCATGAACCGCCACATCAAGCGCGGCGGCAAACTCTGGATCAGAATATTTCCGGACAAGCCCTACTCCAAGAAACCCGCGGAAACCCGCATGGGCAAGGGGAAAGGCGCCCCGGAGTACTGGGTGGCCGTGGTTAAGCCCGGCACGGTGATGTTTGAGTTGGGCGGCGTGGAGCGGACCCTGGCGGAGGAGGCCATGAAGCTGGCGGGGGCCAAACTCCCCATCAAGACCAGATTCGCGGCCCGCGCCGATTTTGAGATGGGCCAGGGGGAACGATGAAAAATTCTTTCAAGAATCTGTCCTTTCCGGAACTTAAGGCCAAACGGGATGAGTTGAACCGGAAGTATCTGGAACTGCGGTTTCAGGTAGTCATAGGCCATGTGGAAAACCCGGTGCAGAAGCGCAGCCTGCGGCGGCAGATAGCCCGGCTTAACACGCTTATCCACCTGGCGGAGAAGACCCAGGCGCTGGAGCAGATAAGGGCTGCGGAGCCCGGAGCTGTGTGAGCGGCAGCGCGTATATGAGCATAGGCAGGGGAGCGTAATGGAAGAAGAGGAAGTAAAGACCGGCGAAGCAGCCGTCAAGCGGGGCAGGAAAAAAGAGTTCGTGGGGCAGGTAAAAAGCGACAAGATGAATAAAACCATCGTGGTCGCGGTCGAAACCCTTACCCTGCATCCCTTGTACAAGAAGTACGTCAAGCGGATCAAAAAGCTCAAGGCCCACGACGAGACCAACGACGCCAAAATAGGGGACCGGGTCCGGGTGATAGAATGCCGGCCCATCAGCAGGGAAAAATGCTGGAAGTTAGTGGAGATTGTTGAGCGTGCGCGCTAGCGTGAGCGTGTTCTTGCGAAGGGGTGGTATAAATGATCCAGGTAGAGACGTTCCTGAATGTTGCCGACAATTCAGGCGCCAAGATAGTCCAGTGTATCAAGGTTCTTGGCGGTTCGAAGCGCAAGTACGCGAGTATCGGTGATATTATCGTGGTGGCGGTAAAGAATGCCCTTCCGGCTTCCACAATAAAGAAGGGCTCGGTGGAAAAAGCCGTGGTGGTGCGTACTCACAAGGAGTACCGCCGGCCCGATGGCACCTATATCAGGTTTGATGATAACGCATGCGTGATCATCGATGCGGCGCTGAACCCCAAGGGTAAGCGTATATTCGGGCCCGTAGCCCGGGAGCTGCGGGAGCGGGGGGAATTCATGAAGATCGTATCCCTGGCCCCGGAAGTCCTCTAAGGCGTGTAGGGATACCGGGGGGCTTAAGCTTGCAAGGAGAAGTTGGTATGGCGGAAAGGGCGCATAAATTCAGACTGAAAAAGGAAGATACGGTCCAGATCATTGCCGGAAAGGATAAGGGCAAGCGTGGACGGATTCTCAAGATACTCAGGGATAGGGACAGGGTGATAGTGGAAGGGGCCAACATGGTAAAAAAGGCCCTGAAACGCAGAAACCAGCAGGACCGGGGGGGGATCATAGAGATAGAGGCGGCCCTCCATGCCTCAAACCTCATGATAATCTGCAAGAAGTGCGGCCCCACCCGGATCGGCTACCGGATCGATGGGGACCGGAAGATTCGGGTTTGCCGGAAATGCGGGGAGGCTCTGTAATGGCGGACTATGAACCCCGGTTGAAGAAGATATACCGGGAGCAGATCGCCCCGGAACTGGTCAAGGAATTCGGCTACAAGTCGGTTATGCAAACCCCCAGGCTGGAAAAGATCGTGGTGAGTATGGGCGTCGGGGAGGCCCTTCAGAACAAGAAGCTTCTGGATGCGGCCATTGACGATCTTACTCTGATCACCGGGCAGAAGGCGGTAAAGACCAAGGCCCGGAAGAGTATCGCCAACTTCAAGATCAGGACCGGCCAGGAAATAGGCGCCAAGGTAACCCTGAGGGGCGCCATGATGTACGAATTCCTTGACCGGCTGGTGAATGTATCCCTGCCCCGGGTTAAGGATTTCCGGGGGGTGAGCCAGAATGCTTTTGACGGACACGGGAACTATGCCCTGGGAATTCAGGAGCAGATCATCTTCCCTGAAATAGACTTTGACAAGATTGAACGGGTGGCGGGACTCAATATTGTGATCGTTACCACAGCGCGAACCGATGCGGAGGCGAAGGCCTTCCTCAGTAAGTTCGGAATGCCCTTCAGGAAGTAGGAGGTACTATGGCAAGAAAAGCGATGATCGTAAAGGCGCTCAGGACGCCAAAATATAAGACGCGCAAGGTAAATCGCTGCCGGATTTGCGGCCGGGCTCGGGGTTACCTCCGAAAATTTGAGATGTGCCGTCTTTGCTTTCGCAAACTGGCAAGCGAAGGACTTATTCCTGGCGTTACCAAATCAAGCTGGTAGGAGAAGAGGATGAGCGTTTCTGATCCTGTTGCGGATATGCTGACCAAGATCCGTAATGCCGGAAT
>JAISPY010000237.1 GCA_031274565.1 Treponema sp. | reverse complement strand
GTTGGTAAGGAACATACGGTAGGCATAGCAGGGAATAATTGTCGGTTGCGGCATCGGATAAGGAGGGCGTTCCGCCGTACCTGCTGTTTTTCCAAGAAGCTACGTAACCACTGGAAGGCATTTGACATGGCCTTCTTTTCGTCTTGTGGTATTAAAGGACGGTAAAATAGCCGCCGAAGGACTCGCCGCGGTCCTAACCGAAGCAGTTATCCTCCAGGTATATGGCGTGGAAGCCTCATCAGGAGCGGTCATTTATGATCCCCCGGAGAGCGGTACCATAAAGGCGTATCCAGAAGCGTCTTTTGGTGTGGGTTTGTGGTGGCCGGCATCACAAAACGCAAAACCTACCGGTTTTATGAAAACCCTTGAACTTCGGAGGCCCACCCCGTTATCGGTATCCATCCTTCCGCCTTATTGACCAGGTGAAACAACCGGACGGCTGTTACCAGAAGATATACGAAAAACAGCCCAAAACAAAATGCCCTACCAACGGCTTCTTGAGTTTGGGGACATACGCGAGGAGTGCGAGGCGGAATTACACCGCGGGAAGGGGCAGTGGAACACCGCTTGCGCAGTAACCGCGAAAAGGGGCAGGATGCCCCCTGTCAGGGGGATACTCGGCCGGGTGCGGTTTGCGTTATGACTTAAGTTTTTGTTTTGAGTATCCAGCCACGTTTCGGCTAGGTTTTTTTGAGGCAAGCGTTATCTTGACAGGAGCCAGCCCTTTATTGTATTCTATAACGAATTTTATTAACAACGGTAAGGGGTGGAGTGATGGATTGGATATGGTGGGTAATCCTCCCTCTTGCCGGGTTAACCTTAGGCTGGACTATTAGATGGCTATATGCCAGATTCCAATTAAACACGTCGGAGCAGCAGGCCGAACGTATTAAACAGGATGCGATAAAAGAAGCTGAAGCCAAAAAGAAGGAGATCCTTCTTGAAGCAAAAGAACAAGTTATCCGCGAAAAAAACCAGCAGGAAAGGGAGACTCGGGAACGTAGGGCCGAACTGCAACGATATGAACGCCGTGTCGTGCAAAAAGAAGAGACCATAGAGAAAAAGACGAATCAGGTCGAAAAAACGGAACAGGCGCTGGCTGAAAAGGAAAAGAAAATCCGGGAACGAGAAGGCGCCTTGGAACGGGAAGAGGAACGGTACCGGCAAGAACTGGAACGTATTTCCGGCTTAAGCGCCGAAGCGGCGAAAGGTCTCATTATCCATACCTTGGAGGATGAGGCGCGACATGACGCCCAGGGTCTGATCAACAAGATTGAACAGGAAGCTACGGTTCAGGCGGAGAAAAAGGCCCGGAATATTTTGGTAACGACCATACAGCGCTTATCTGCCGAAGTAACCGGGGAGGTAACCGTTGCTACCGTTACCTTGCCCAATGACGAGATGAAGGGCCGCATCATCGGCCGGGAGGGACGGAATATCCGTACCCTGGAGACCCTCACCGGGGTAGATATCATCATAGATGATACCCCGGAGGCGGTGGTTATTTCCTGTTTTGATCCGGTGCGCCGGGAAATCGCCAAGGTAGCCCTAGAACGGCTCATCATCGACGGCAGGATTCATCCTGCCAGGATCGAGGACATTGTGAGCAAAGTTACCAAGGATATTTCCCAGAAGATCTTTGAAGAGGGAGAAAAGGTGCTCTTTGATCTGGGGGTCCACAATATCAAGCCTGATACGATTCGGGCATTGGGACGGCTCTATTTCCGCACCAGCTATGGGCAAAATGTGCTCTACCATTCCAAGGAAGTGGCGATTCTCGCGGGCATTCTCGCTGCGGAGGTCGGCGCAAACCGGGAACTGGCCAAACGGGCAGCGTTGCTGCATGATATTGGTAAAGGGGTGGAATCGGATTCGGATCTCAACCATGCGGAAATTGGCATGGACATGGCCCGGAAGCTGGGGGAAGACCCCCGTATCATCAATGCCATTGGGAGCCACCACAACGATCTGGAGCCTTCCTGTATCGAATCGGTGCTGGTACAGATCGCGGATGCCATTTCCGCGTCTCGGCCTGGGGCCCGGCGGGAAACCCTGGACAACTACATCAAACGCTTGGAAAACCTGGAAAATATCGCCGGAGGCTTTACCGGTGTGGAAAAGGCTTTCGCGATTCAGGCAGGCAGAGAGCTGCGGATCATGGTCAACAACGAAGTCATGAACGATGAGCAGTCCCGGGACCTCGCTAAGCAGATAACCCGGAAGATCGAAAACGATCTCCGCTATCCTGGCAGGATCAAGGTAACCATTATCCGGGAAACCCGGATCATCGAGTACGCCCGGTAAGGACCGGAGAGGCTCAGCGGGCCCCGTTCCAGGGGGAAACTGCCCTGGGAGCGGCCCGTATCTTGCGGGAATGGGGTGGAGGGGCTTTTGCTGCGTCCCTCCACCGTTTTTTCTGAGAGGCCGGAAGTCACGAAACAGTCCGGATCATTTCCCGCCGGGAGCATGGCCTACGGCCAGTTATAGAAAAAATAGAAAAAAACCGAAATGGTTCTCTGCGTAAAAGGCAGGGGGCTTTTCCTTATTCCGCTGCTTGTGGTACCCTAAACCTATGAATACCAAGGAACAGCTTACTGCCCTTGCTTCACAGCGTATCCTCATCCTGGATGGGGCTATGGGTTCTCTGATTCAGGGATACCAGTTAAGCGAGGCGGATTTCCGGGGCAGCCGTTTCCTGTCCCATGACACAGACCTCTTTGGATGTAACGATCTGCTCTGTCTTACCAAGCCGGAGATCATTTCCACCATCCACGAGGCATACCTTGATGCAGGGGCTGACATCATTGAGACCTGCAGTTTTAACGCCACGGCGGTATCCCTGGCGGATTATGGGATAGGGGATAGGGCCTACGAGATAAACGTCGCCGCCGCTTCCTTGGCCCGAAACGCCGCGGACAAGGCTTCCACCCCGGATAAACCCCGGTTTGTAGCCGGGAGCATGGGACCGACCGCGAAAAGCGCCAGCATCTCCCCGGACATAAGCGATCCTGGTAAACGGGGCATTTCCTGGGACGAACTAGAAGCGGCCTATTACGAGCAGGCCCGGGGACTGGTGGACGGCGGCGCGGACCTGCTCCTCTTGGAAACCATCTTCGATACCCTCAACGCCAAGGCCGGGATCTTCGCTATTTCCCGACTTAGAGAAGAACGAGGGATAGACCTTCCGCTCATGATATCCGCCACCATCTCTGACGCCGCAGGAAGGCTCCTCTCAGGACAAACCCTCAAGGGGTTCTGTGTTTCAGTGCTCCACGCCCAGCCCTGGTCCCTGGGGCTTAATTGTTCCTTTGGCGCGGATCGGCTCAAGGTCCACAGCAGGGAACTTGCGGGGATTGCCCCCTGCCTTACCAGCGTACACCCGAATGCGGGGATGCCCAATATATTCGGCGTGTATGACGATACCCCGGAATCCATGGCCGCCTGCATGGAAACCTATATGCAGGAAGGGCTGCTGAACATCCTGGGGGGGTGCTGCGGCACGACCCCGGCGCATATCGCGGCTTTAGCCGCCAAAGCTAAGCACTACCCGCCCCGGACCATCCCGGTACTCCCGCGGAAAACGCGCTTCGCCGGTCTTGAGCCGTTGGAGGTGGACCCCGAGCAGGGACTCACCAAGATAGGGGAACGGACCAATGTGTCCGGGAGTCATCAATTTCTCAAGCTCATTCAACAGGGAGCGTTCCCCCAAGCCGTAGGGATAGCCCGGTCAATGGTTGAAAAGGGCGCCCAGAGCATCAACGTCAGCATGGACGATCCCCTGCTGGACGCCAAAACCGCGCTGACCCGTTTCCTGAATCTCGCCCTTTCAGAACCGGATATAGCCCGGGTTCCCATCATGGTGGATAGTTCCCGCTGGGAGGTACTGGAAACCGGTCTCAAGCTCTGCCAGGGGAAAAGCGTGGTGAATTCCCTGAGCCTCAAGGATGGGGAAGGGGAATTCCTCCGTAAAAGCCGCTTAGCCCGGCGCTACGGCGCTGCGGTGATGGTGATGCTCTTCGATGAGCAAGGCCAGGCCGCCACCTATGAACGAAAAATTGAGGTGGCCCGCCGGGCCTACGATCTCTTAGTCCATGACGGGTTTCCCCCGGAAGACATCATCTTTGATGGGGTGGTGCTTACCATTGCCACGGGCATTCCTGAGCATGACCGGTATGCCCTGGAATTTCTACGCGCCTGCGCCTGGATCCGGGCCAACTGCCCCTATGCCCAGGTTTCCGGCGGCATCGCAAACCTCTCTTTTTGTTTCCAGGGCAATGATCCGGTTCGGAACGCCATGCATGCGGTGTTACTCAAACACGCGCGGGAGGCGGGGCTTTCCATGGCCATTGTGAATCCGGGAACCATGATCCCCTACGATGCCCTCGACCCGGAACTGCGGAACGCTGCGGAAGAGGCGATCCTCTGCAAGGGACCGGAGGCGGTGGAAAACCTCCTCCAGTTGGCTTTAGCGCGCAAGAACCATGCAAGCGCCCCGGGGAGCCGCGGCACCCCGGAAACCCTCGGGTCGTGGCGCTCCTGGAATGGGGAAGCGCGGGTCCGCCATGCCATGCTCACCGGTATCGACGATTATATCGAAGCGGATATCCAGGATCTCAGATCCCAGTACGCCCGGGCCTTGGATATCCTAGAAGGGCCACTGATGAAGAGTATGCAGGAAGTGGGGGATCGTTTCAGCCTGGGAGCGATGTTCCTGCCCCAGGTGATCCGCAGCGCCCGGGTGCTGAAAAAGGCGGTGGCGGTCTTGGCGCCCTTTATGGCCGAGGAAAAGGCCGCCGCTCCTCAGCGCGGCGGTAAGATCCTGCTTGCCACGGTCAAGGGTGATGTGCACGATATTGGGAAGAACATCGTCGCGGTGGTGCTGGACTGTAACGGCTATGAGATTCTGGACCTGGGGGTGATGGTCTCGGCTGAACGGATCGTTGAAACCGCGTTACAAGAACAGGTGGAGGTCATCGGTCTTTCAGGCCTCATTACCCCCTCCCTGGACGAGATGATCCGTACCGCCCAGGCAATGGAGCAGCGGGGCCTCACCATTCCCCTCATCATCGG
>JAISPY010000197.1 GCA_031274565.1 Treponema sp. | reverse complement strand
TAGGTACGCCAGCCTTGCCAGACCAGCAGGTAAACCGCTCGTCTGGGTTCTGGAGGGATCCGTTTCAGGTCTTTCCACGGCGCCATAGGTTCCAGCTCCCCTTCCCCGGAGGTAACTGCGGGAAGAAGGCCCTTACCATGCTTCTGCTTCCCACGCGGCAAGCACCTCGGCGGAGAATCCTTCGTATTTTAGTTTTTGGCTTAAACGATCCGTTGCTTTAAGGTGATTTTTTGTAAGGTACTGGCTCAGCATGGCCGATTCTGTAGCCCTATCCAGAACCGAAGCGAGGGCTTCCTGGGCAATATGCCGGGGAATACCCCGGCCACGGAGGGCCATGATAAGGTACCGGGGACTTTCGAGTTTCCGCGCAAGCCGGGCTTGCAGCCACATCCGGGCATACCGGTAATCACTGAGGAGCCCCTGCTCGATCAACCGGGCAAGCACCCGCTGTATACACGCCCCCGCATGGCCCCGCTGTTCCAGTTTATAGGCCAAACCCCGGCTGCTCTGTTCCGCCCGGGATATCAAGCGCAGGGCATGGCGTTCTGTCCGAAAACAGGATGCGGCAAACCGCAACGCCCCTTCCTCCTCTGTAGATAAGGCCCGCTCCGCTACACAGAGGGACTCCGCTTGATAGGGGGAGACATAAACAGATTGTAGGGAAAACAGAGAACCATCTGAAAGCTCAATGCGGTACACCGCCGGATCCCCTGAGGATCGTACCGATACCACCGTCATAGGGGATTCACTGTACCGGAAACCCCCGGCGTTTTAGCGCTTCGAGAACTGGAAGCGTCGGCGGGCGCCGGCCTGACCGTATTTCTTCCGTTCCACCATGCGGGGATCCCGGGTAAGGTATCCATTACTCCGCAGGCTGGCATAGTTACTCTGATCAACCTGGCAAAGCGCCCGGGCAAGCCCGTGCCGGCAGGCGCCGGCCTGCCCGTGAATGCCGCCGCCATAAACATTGATCAAAACGTCGACTTTATGCTCATTGGCAGTTACCATCAACGGCTGACGCACCATGAGAACATGTTCCCCCTGGGGAAAATACTGGGTTACGGCTTTACCGTTGACCACGATGTTACCGTCCCCCTCTCGGACATACACCCGGGCAACCGCGGTTTTTCTTCTGCCCGTTCCAATACCAAGATTCTTAATCACCTTTCTTACCCTCGATTTTACTCTTTTTCCACTATAACGTAATGAGTTCCGGCTGCTGGGCCGCATGGGGATGCGCTGATCCCGCATACACTTTCACATTCTTCAGCAGCTTCCGTCCCAAGGGACCCTTGGGCAGCATACCCTTGATCGCCTTTTCCAAAGGAGCTGTGGGATGCCGAGCAATGAGCTGCTCAAAAGTATCGGATTTAAGCCCTCCCACATACCCGGAATGTCGGTAATACTGTTTTTGTTCTGCCTTACGACCGGTAACCACGACCTTATCCGCGTTTACCACGACCACAAAATCCCCGATTTCCTGGTGGGGAACATACACAGCCTTTTCCTTGCCCCGGACGAGAGCCGCCGCCTTAGCCGCGACCCTGCCTAGGACCTTACCACCGGCATCGATCACAAACCATTTCCGCTCTACCAGAGCGGGCTTTACAAATACCGTCTCCATACCATAACCTTCTCATTGATATACGGTCTACTCTAGTACTAAGCGGTCCCCAGTGTCAAGTAGGCGGCGCATCGCGTTAAATCGCGTCCGAAGGGGCGAGCAAAGTGCCCGTAAAAAGCTCACCTAAGGGAAATCACGCTACTGAGCATGTTACCATGAGATTTGTCTCCCTTAGGTTAGATCTTTACGTGAGGACCAATCGGACTTTCCC
Source organism: Treponema sp. (assembly GCA_031274565.1). Classification (GTDB taxonomy): domain Bacteria; phylum Spirochaetota; class Spirochaetia; order Treponematales; family Breznakiellaceae; genus JAIRLU01. Next base: position 10,151 of record JAISPY010000197.1, on the reverse strand, counting down.
GGCTTGCGAAAGTCCGTTTAATCCCCGGAGCTTCCCGGTAAAGGTTTACGGCTGATTAACAACGCCGGTAAATAATACCTGAGTACCGCCATCGTAGGTGTTTCCGTACAATATGAATACAAACGGTTTATTGCAGATCATTTCAAAGGGTTCGGTGGGATCGGGCGGCCCTGCCGAGGTAGCCGCTCCTATCACCGTTACGGCAGCGGCGGTGGTGCCTTTTTCATCAACCTTTATCACCGCCTTGTGTACCGCGCTGGAGATCCACACGGGAATTTCCTCCAACAAGCCCGTCAGCGGGGCGGCCGATGCGTCAAACAAGGGGACGCCAAGCTCCGTAAGCGTATCCTTTAACTCCATTACATCACTTTCGATGGAAAAACGAGGCAACAGCAGCTTACCCTCCCTTCGGGCAGAATTTCCCTGTATTTCATCGAAATAACCGCTGTCCATAGCACTCAGCAGACCTGCCGCGTTGCCGTCTTTTGGAAGTATGATATACATACCCCCGCCGGTCTTAAAACCTAAGGGCATAGCCTGTACCTGGTCATCCTCATAGTACGCTAGTTCCATGCCTTCGCGCAGCATATAAAACGCCTCCGTATTGCCCGAGGGCGCATAGAACAAGTCATTTTGGGTCTCTTGAGGATCAAATTCCCATCCCCATCGGTCGGAAAAATAAATGGCGTTGGCTATGGCGGCAACCGTCGCGGGATCAAATTCCTGCACTATATGGGTTATCAAGCCTTCCGTGTTATCCTCCGCCCATTGGTTTACAGCGTCAACCGCTTCCTGAGCTCTAAAGTCTACATTGATTGAACTGCCCCGGTAGTAATCCATAAAGGTTTGGGCGAAATCCTTTTTGAGCGTTACGTGGTGGTCGACAAAAACCGCGTTGGCTATTTTTAGCGGGTCATGGTAGCCTCCCTCGCCGTATTCCTCCGCGTCTTTTTTATCGCGCTGCCTGGTCAGGTCGTAGAGCATACGTGAAGCCGCGTTGTTTAGTTCCGCTTCGCCAAGACCCGCCGCGCCCAAGGCTGTTACGAGCGCGGCTTTGTGTTCCTGGTCAGTGGCATTGACCAGGGCGGCAAGGGGAATCCATACGGAATAGGGGGAACATACAAAATTTTTATCGCCGGTTTGACCTACCAGGGCCGCGGCCAGCCGAAAAGCAAAATCATTTGCTCCATCGGCCGCAGCGGACGCCGCTGCATTACCTTCGCTATATAGCGGCGCCTGAAGCTCTTTTGCCGTTACCGGAACAATGCTTATGGCGCTTTTCCCATTATCCTCCCCAGGGGGTCCAACGGGGTCAACCGCGCATCCCGCGAGGCAAACGATCATACATAAACACGCCAAAGCCGTTCTGTTAATCTTTTTCATCTGAAGGGCCATCCTTTACAGGCATGGTTGTTCCATGCAGACTATATTTTTTATAGATACATACCCATCGCCCTAACCGCTATGGAAAAATTCATCCTGCTCCTACATCATACCTGCCATCCGGCTTAATAACAAGTGGCCTTACCGTCAGGGCCGGTGCATATAAACAAAAGAGTCCGCGAATGACGCGAATTAGGGAATGACCACCGTGCTTAATGCGCAAAAATGAGCGGGGCCTAAGCGTCGCGTCGTTCAACTGTGAAATAGCTTCTTCAATGGCGGCGTTCATGGAAAGCAGGTTGGTCTGGCTTCTCCATCACCGCATTGATCTCCAAAATCCCCTCGGATTCCCGGGCTATCTCCTGAATGTCCACGACTACTTCCTGCAAGCCCTTGCGTCCCACCCTGGATTCGTTATTCATCAAATTGAGCGGTCCGGCTGTTGTATATGACGTTTTGGCCCGCCCATAAAGCAATGCGAAGCATTACGGCGGGCATATCCAGACCTGTTGAGACTGTCGAATTAGTCTTTGATATGCCAAGCCGACACCATATATAGTATACCATTTAACAACAATACGCTATATGTAGTGGTACGAGAGCTGTAAAATTACTTTTCCCCATTTCAGGGAGTTTTTTTCTAAAGCCCTGTTGTTTAGCCTTTACACAGGGCGCAGATGAACCGTACCACCACCGAAAAGTTCTGGGGCGTGAGCCGGTAATAGCTGTCTTCCGGGCCGTTCATACGCCGCCAGGTTGCGGGGATGAGCCGCCTATCGTAGCTGGCCTGGACCTCCCGGCTTACCAGGACGTCCGCAAAATCCGGTCTGTTTCGCAGCAGGGAACCAAAGGCCGCAGCTTCCGCTGCAGGCAGCATGGTGATGGTTTGAGCTGCGATGCCTGCCCGAAAGAAGCCTGCATCGTCAGAAAAGGGGGTGGGAATGAGCTGCACCCGGTCCATGTTGAGGGCGCGCACGGTTTCCAGTGCCTGGTTCCGGAGCTGCTGCACTAGATGCCGGGTCTTGATGATACCCAGCCCCTGTTCGTCCCGCATGACATGATCCGCCATGGTCGAAATGATCAGGGTATCTCCGGAACCGCAGGCGTCAAAGATATAAAACCGGCTGTTTCTAAACCCAATGTCCCGTAAGCCCTTGGCAAGGCTGTAGGAACCCTGATCCCGGATACCCTCTCCTGCGTGCAGTTCCTCCTTATCGGTAAAGATAATAAGCCAGGAATGAACCCCCGCCTGCCGCAGCCGCAAGGCCGCTTCGATAAGCTCAAATACCGCGGCGCTGTTGTCATTAGCCCCGGGACTATCCGCCACCCGATCATAGTGGGCCACCAGGATGATCCCGTGCTGCTTCCCCGGAGGCCAACCCTTGACTGGTCCTTGATCCGGAGAGGCTACGAAAAAGTGCCGATTCCCGGAAATGGTGATCACCTGGGGCCGTAAGGACAGTTCATCCAGCAGGGACTTAAGCATCCCATAGCGATCCGTATCAAGGGCGATAAATTCCTTGAAACGCTGCTCCAGAACCGGATTGCTAAATCCCTGCGACACAGAACCTACAACCGGATTGCTTCAAATGCGCATGACGGGGTCGCCAACTCGTCCTGGGCTTGGATGAGGGAGAGTTCCCGGCGCGCGGTCCTAAAGGTAACTTCCATGACGCCGTATACCGCGGCAGCGGTTAATTCCAGTGTCCGCTTGCTATCCCTGGTTTCTAGGTACCGGGAGAGGAAGACCGCGGCGGTAAGGTCCCCGGACCCGGCCATGATCGTGGTGAAGGGAAGTTCCGGGGTGCGGATCCGGTACACTTCCTTGCCATCAGATACCAGCATGTCGATATGATCCCCCGGTACCACGCTCCCCAGGGGGCTTACGCCCTCCCGGAAACTGGTCACCAAGACGATCCGGGGTCCTTTGGCATGGAGCGCGTCAATGGCCTTCCGGGTCAGGGCCAGGGAGGAGGTATCCATGCCGGAGAGGGCCTCCAGTTCAAACTGGTTGGGGGTGATGATGTCCGCCAGGGTAATGACCTGGTTCTTGAACATATCAGGGATCCCTGGTTTTACATAAAACCCTCTGCCCATATCCCCCATCACCGGATCGCAACAGTAGAGGGCCGTGGGGTTTACGCTCCGTACCCGGCGAACTCCATGCATGACCGCCTGGCCCACATCGGCGTCCCCCATATACCCCGACAACACCGCTTCACAGTCCCCCAGAACGCCTCGTTCTTCCAGGCCCTGTACCAGATCTTCCGCCAAAGCGCTCCCCAGGACCTCCCCCCGCCACGCCCCATAGCCGGTATGATTTGAGAATTCCACGGTATTGACCGCCCAGACCTCCCGGCCCAGCCGCTGGAGTGGAAAAACCGCCGCGGTATTGCCCGCATAGCCGTATACGACATGAGACTGAATGGATAAAATAGCCATACGTACCTTCTTCTACCTCTTAATTACTTCTTACTTCGTCGGTCTAAAAAATGCCAAAGCCCGTCCAGCAAGACCGCAAGAAACCGGAAAAACCGGCCTTGGCTTTTACCATAGGTCATCGTAAAATCCCGAGCGGCCTTGGAAAGGGAATAGGAAACCCCGTATTTTTGCTTGAGAAAGTCCCAGTGTTTCACGATCCACACATAGAGGTCGCTGGCAGTATGCCCGGGAAAGTACATCTGGATCCATGCATCCCTGATGATTTGAATGATAGGATCATAGACGTTGTTATACCACGAAACCAGGGCATCGGCAAAGGGAATTTCCCCGACCACACGCTGGTTGAGATAATACTTGTGCACCAGGATATGGTTGTAAATCACATCGTAGCGGCCTGCGACGGTGAAATCCAAGTCCTCGTCCCCGGTGAGCACGCCGAACTGGGTTTTTTCATAGAAAATGGCTTTCTCATACGCGATGAGCCGCTCCCGCAGTTCGTCCACGGTCTGGGAAGGGGTGATGGTGATTTCCGTGGAAAGGCTCGTTACCTCCGCGTCAATGGATTCAACCCCCTGGGACCGGGCCACGGAAACCCGGTGATTCCCATCCCGGACAAAGTAGACCCCCCCTATCTCATAGAGCTGGATAGGGGGTAAGGTGATGTCCTTGAGCCGGGCCTGATCAACCCGTTCCCACCGATTCCGTAAGTGTTCGGATCGGGGGAGAAAGTACTTGTTAAAATCCCGGTACCGGCCTTCACTGCCCACGATGAGGTTCACAGGAACCACCTGCATACCCCGATAGACTTCGTTCCGGGGCTTGAGTATTTCTTTCACGTCATTAAAGGAAAGGAGGTTATCCTTATCAAGATGCATGAAATGCTGAATTTGGGAGAGGATGGCCTTAGTCCTGGCCCGGTTAAAATCCTCCGCGGCTTGCACATGGAACGCGATATCAAGAGGGGCCTTTTCAAGGTTCATGGTGTTTCCTCGGTTTCTATAACATAATGACTATACGCGTTTACCACCAGGGTATCCTCATAGCGGCTGGTTCTCACCGCAGACAGATCGTACAGGTGAATATGCCCATGGATAAGGTATTTGGGCCTGAAGACCCGCATGAACCAAAGAAATGCCTTAAATCCCCAATGGCATTTATCCGGTTTATCGTGGATGCCCCGGGGAGGCGCGTGGGTGATCAGAATATCCAGAAACCGCCCCCGAAATATCCGGTTAAAGAGCAGCCCAGGGATGAGCTTGAGTATCTCAAACCCCATGCCCCATTCGGTGTACTGATTCTCCCCGTGGTTGTAGTACATGGACCCCCCAAGCCCTGCGATGATAAGCCCTTCCGCGAAGCGTACCTTGGAACCAATATGAATAGCCCCCGCACCAGGAGGGACGGTCGTAACCTGGGGGAATCCCCGCTGTTTTTCCACATCACGGCCGTATTTGATATACTGGTAATCTTTGAGGTCATGGTTCCCGAAGATGAAGAACAGGGGCTTGTCAAGGCTCGACACGATAAATTCCAGGTATTCCAGGGGAAGATCCCCGGTGCTGAGTACCATCGTGATATCTCCAAACCGTGCTCTGATGCTATGGGAATAAACCAGGGGATCGATGTGGTCTGATATACAGAGTATCTTCATCGTTGTCTGCGTATACGCAGCTTGGTACGCAGCTTGGATTGAAAGTCTCCACATCCCCCGCAAGGTATCTGATAGTTTGGATGGTATATATCCATGACTTTCCTTCTTTGTTTTTCTACATTTTTCTAATTTTTCTATTAAACGCGGCATCCAGGGCTTGACAACCCGCGCCTAGTAGCAGATTACTCATTTTTGGCGATTATGTCAAATCGGTAGGGGGGCTTGTCAAGGAGCAGGTTCGATTGCCCAGGATAAACGCCGAGAACCATGGTTTTTTCCTTTTGGTATACCGGCCGCAGGAACGGCCCGCTCATCGTGCGTGGCACCTGCGGACGGGAATTCGACTGCGGCGGCTTTTTGCTCCGTCCCTCCCTCCATCCTTTAGGGAAACCCAAATGCGCCGCGTCTTTCCCTTAGATTGCACCTAAGCCCCTGAAGGTGTATGATTTTGAGTATGAGTGATACCCCCTCTGATAAAATACCGCCCCCGGAACGGATACAAAATTATGTTTTTGGGGCCATTCTCCTGCTCCTGCTCATCGTGGTCGGCAAGATGTTTGCCCCTTTTTTTACCGTGTTACTCTGGTCAACCATGTTTTACGTGCTTTTAAGCCCGGTGCATCACCGGCTTATCAAAAAGCTCGAACGTAATCGACCGCATGGCATCATCCTCAAAAACATCCTCGCCGCGGTGTTTGCCGTGGGGACCGTGGTGATCATCCTGATCCCCCTGTTGTTCGTTAGTTTCCAATGTATCCAGCAGATCATCGACCTTATCCGCTTGATTCGAGATATGTTTTATACCCAGCCTGATGTGTTAGCGGAGCTATCCGGCCATATAGCGAATTTTATCCGGGATATCAGCGCAGGACAGATCCCCATCACCGCGGACGTTATTCAGCAGCGGCTCCTGGGCTTTCTTAGTTCCAGTCTGCAAAGTATGCTGCAAATTTCAAGCGGGCTCGTATGGAATGTGGGGGCCTTTTTCTTCGGCCTGGTCTTAATCATGTTTACCCTCTTCTTCTTCTATGTGGATGCGTTCTATCTTTCCCATTTGGTGCTCCATACGATCCCCATACGGAAAACATACCTCAGCGCCCTGGTGGGGAAATGCATGGACATAACCCGGAACCTGTTTTTCGGTTACATCATGGTGGCCCTCATCCAAGCGATTATGGGGTATATCATTTTCAGCATATTCCAGGTTAAGGGCGCCCTGGTCTTTGCGGTGCTGACCTTTATCGGGGTGTTCATACCTATGATCGGCGGCGGACTGGTATGGCTTCCCCTGGGCATCATTCGCATCATCCGCGGAGACCTCCTGGGGGGCATTATTTTTCTCGTGGTCTCAGGGATCTTCATCTCCATGCTGGATAATTTTCTGCGCCCGATGTTTCTACAGAACCGGATCCAACTGCACCCGTTGATCATCTTCTTCGCTATTCTGGGAGGAGTGCGGGCCTTTGGTTTTAACGGTCTCATCTTGGGGCCTATGGTGGTGATCCTGTTTCTCACGGTCTTGGATTTATTCCTCATTGAGCATAAGATAGCAGCGGATTAAGCAATCGATGGCGGATAGTTTAAACGTTTAAACCGTTTAAATTTTAAACAAAGCGCAAAACCATAGACTACTCGAAAAAGAAAAATAGCGGGTACTAGCGCGTACGTAGTAAGGAGGCTTGGAGAAACCATGAACGCGATTATCACCGTGGTAGGGACCGATAAAGTCGGTATCATCGCCCGGGTCAGCGCTTTTCTAGCGGAACGGAATATCAACATAGAAGATATAAGCCAGACCGTATTGTCCGGCAATTTCGTCATGATGATGGGGGTGGACGTATCCCAGAGTAACGTTACCCTGGAAAAGGTTAAGGAAGATCTTGCCTGCATGGGATCATCCCTGCATGTCTCCATAAACCTCATGCACGAAGCGGTATTCAAAGCCATGCACCGCATTTAATTTTTTAAATTTTTTCCGGTCCATCTCGGGGTATATGGTTGCGGCGGAGGACGCGCTCCGCCGCTGAAAACCTATGGGGACGCCTGTATTGGGTATTATCCGGTATGAGCCGTATAGAAAAAAAATCCGGTACCGATATAGATAAGTATATACCGTACCCGGATATAGGACGTATAGACGTATGAACCAAAAGAAAAAAAAGTATTCGTTTACCTTTATGCAGCCGAGGGATTTTATTCCCCGGATCGTAGCGCTTTTTCCCGGTCCTGCGGGCCGGAATTACTCTTGGGCGGCTTTCGGTAAAGATTGTCTTGCCGGGGTGATCGTGGGCATTGTGGCTTTGCCCCTTTCCATGGCCTTCAGCATTTCCGCAGGGGGAACCCCTGCCCAAGGCTTGTATACCGCCATCACCGCAGGGTTCTGTATCAGCCTCTTGGGGGGAAGTAAGTTCCAAATTGGGGGACCCACCGGTGCCTTTGTCATCATTATTTTTGGCATAATCCAGAAACACGGGACCGCAGGGCTTATCACCGCCACCTTGCTGGCAGGGATCATCCTGGTCATCATGGGGGTAAGCGGGCTGGGACGCTTCATCAAGTTCATCCCCTATCCGGTAACCACGGGTTTTACCACCGGTATCGGGGTACTGATCTTTTCCCAACAGGTGAAGGATTTCTTCGGCCTGCAGATTACGGCGAGTGCTCCGGCGTTTTTTGAAAAGTGGCGGGAATATATCCTATTTTTTCCCACCCTGGATCCCCTCATCGCGGGGATCGGCGCGGGGACCATGGCGCTCATCATCCTGGTGCGGCGGTTTTTCCCCCGGATTCCGGGAGCCGCCGTGGGCGTTACCGTGGCGACGGTGCTCTGCCATTTCCTCGCCCTGCCCGTAGAAACCATCGGGACCCGCTTCGGCGGTATTCCCGCGTCTCTCCCCATGCCGGTGGCCCCTGCCATGAGCTGGAGCCTGATACGAGCGGTGCTTCCTGATGCGTTTACCATTGCGCTCCTTGCGGCCATTGAGTCCCTGCTTTCCGCAGTGGTGGCGGACAGCATGACCGGCGACCGGCATAATGCGAACATGGAACTGGCTGCCCAGGGAATCGGTAATATCACCTCCGCGCTGTTTGGCGGTATTCCCGCCACCGGCGCCATTGCCCGGACCGCAACCAACATCAAGTCCGGAGCGGTAAGTCCGGTGGCCGGCATAGTCCATGCGCTTACCCTGGTGGTCTTTATCCTCCTCCTTGCCCCTGCAGCCTCCGCGATTCCCCTGGCCAGCCTTTCTGCGGTGCTTATGGTGGTTTCCTGGGATATGAGCAATGTGGGACGGTGCTTCAGGCTTATCCGGCGTTCCCCCAAGAGTGACGCAGCGGTCCTCATCACCACCTTTTTCTTGACCATCGCCTTTGATCTCACCTTTGCGGTGGAGGTAGGGGTGATCTTAGCGGTTTTCCTGTTCCTCCGCAGGATGATCGAGGTAACCGATATTAAATCGGAAAACGATGATCTCATGACCGAACTGGCCTTTGGGAACCTTGAAAAGAAGACCAAGGATTCGATTATCGCCTTATCCCGGAAGGATATTGAAATCTATGAGATTACCGGGCCCTTTTTCTTTGGGGTTGCGGATATGCTGCAACATATCCTGCGGAGGGTGGCACGAACGCCGCGGTTCCTGATTCTGCGTATGCGGGATGTACCGGTCATTGATTCCACGGGTATTGCGGCGTTGGAATCCTTTCTGATGCAATGCCGCCACCGGAAAATCCAACTCATGCTCTGTGAAACCCGTGAACCGCCGAGAAAGGTCCTGGAGAAAGCCGGTTTTATCGGCGATATGGGAGCGGAATGGGTACTGCCCACCCTGGAAGAGGCATTGGAAAAGGCTGGAATGCCGTTGGACCGATAAGGTTTTCAGCCTTGACGGGTTGCGGAGTGCAGTCCGGGAAGCAGGGCAAAAGACCCGCGTGAAGGCGGATCTGCAGGCGTAAGGGATTTCCCGGATGCTCTGGTTTGCGCCGATTCCAATCGTAAACGCATTCCGGCTCTATTCCGTCCTGTACCTCCAATCCGGCTGTATACGACGTTTTGGCCCGCCCATAAAGCAATGCGAAGCATTGCGGCGGGCCAAAATGTGGCGGAGAAAAACCCCATAAAGGGCGTAGGCCGACTGGAGTTTTTCGGAACCCGAACCGCCGCCAGGCGGTGAGCATATACAGACCGTTTTATGCGAAGTAAAAACCCTTTGCGGAACACTCGCTACGAAGAACGGTCGTTATCTTCATTTTTATATTTTTACATATCTTATTGTATTTATTATTCTATTGACAAATGATATTATTAATAATACCGTGATAATGTAAATTATTATGTGCATTACTATTTTGTAATCGATTATTATACACCGAAATACAAATATTCCGGGCAATAACATTACAATAGAAATCGACATTTTCCCTATTTTATCAAAAAATATTATACTTTCTGTTTTTTGTTTGTTTTTCATTATTTTTGATGTTATAATAAATTCCGTCAATTTTAATACCATAATAAATATAAACCATACAGGAATAATTTTGAAATACGCGAAAGCGGTTAATGAGAATATGGTATACAATGTATCTGAAATAATATCTAATTTTGCCCCCATATTTGAAGTACATTGTAATCTTCTTGCCAAATAGCCATCGGCAACATCAGATAGTATTATTG
>JAISPY010000273.1 GCA_031274565.1 Treponema sp. | reverse complement strand
TGGGTATGGTATACTTTTTAAAAAGCAGGCAGGAACGTATGACCGGTCAAACCTTCATCCAAGCAATAAACCGCTACGTCGCTGAAATCAACGGCATCTACCGTTCCGGTACAGGCACGGAGCATAGTTACCGCCCGGCCCTCAAAACCCTCCTGGAGCACCTAACCGCCGGCCTCACCATCACCAATGAGCCTAAGCGGATTGCCTGCGGCGCGCCGGACTACATCATTACCCAGGGGGATATTCCGGTAGGGTATATTGAAGCCAAGGATATTCCCGTGGGCGTTCATAACAAAGCCAGCAAGGAACAGTTTGACCGCTACAAACGATCCCTGGACAATCTTATCATCACCGATTACCTTACTTTCGAGTTATTTGTAGACGGTGAATTGGCGGTTTCCGTTTCCATCGCCCAGGAAAAAAGCGGAACCATACAGGCCGACAAAAAACAGTACTCCGCCTTTACCGAATTGATAAAAACCTTTGCGGGCTTCCGGGGCAACACCATCTACCAGTCCGAACAATTAGCCCAAATGATGGCCGGAAAAGCCCGGTTGCTTGCCGCCGTTATCGAGCAGGCCCTGAGCGGTAAAAACGCTGAGGATGACAGCCTTTCCGGCCAGTTGAAAGCTTTCCGAAAAATCCTCATCCACGATCTCGGCCCGGCAGCTTTCGCCGATATCTACGCCCAGACCCTTGCCTACGGCCTCTTTGCCGCCCGCATGAACGACCGCAGTGCAGATACCTTTAACCGAGGGAAAGCAGCGACGCTTATCCCTCAGTCAAACCCCTTTTTGCGTAAATTCTTTCAGTATATCGCCGGATACGACCTGGACGAGCGCATCCGGTGGATAGTGGACGCCCTGGCGGACCTCTTTAATTGGGTAGCCGTAGAAGAACTGCTCAAGGAATTTGGCAGGGCCAATCAAGACCCCTTCATCCATTTTTACGAAACCTTTCTCGCGGAGTACGATCCGAAGCTACGGGAGAGCCGGGGGGTGTATTATACGCCCCTCCCGGTAGTTCGGTTTATCGTTCAGGCGGTGGATGACCTGCTCCAAACCGAATTCGGCCTTTCAAAAGGCCTGGCGGATAACTCGAAAATAACGCGGGCAATTCAAGGGTCGGGCGGCACAAAGAAACCGGTTGAGTTTCACCGGGTGCAGATCCTCGACCCCGCCGCCGGGACCGGTACTTTTCTGGCGGAGGTCATCGGCAACATATACCGCCGGTTTACCCGGCAAAAAGGCTTATGGACCGGGTACTGCGCGGAACACCTTATCCCCCGGCTCAATGGGTTTGAGCTGCTCATGGCCCCTTACGCGATGGCCCACTTCAAACTTGACATGATTTTAGAGCAAACCGGCTATCAGGCAAACGCGGATACCCGTATTCGGGTATACCTTACCAACAGCCTTGAAGAACCGGAAAGCAAGGTCCCTGTTTTGCTCATGGAGAAATGGCTGTCCGATGAAGCGGCGGAAGCGAACGGCATTAAGCGGGATACTCCCGTCATGGTAGTTTTGGGGAACCCGCCCTATAGTGTGAGCAGCCAGAATAAAGGGACCTGGATAGAAGATTTACTTGATGATTACAAAATAAACTTGCATGAAAAAAACATCCAGCCCCTTTCTGATGATTACATCAAGTTTATTCGTTATGGACAATATTTTATTGACCATAATGGGAGCGGTATTCTTGCGTATATTTCAAACAATAGTTTTTTAGACGGTTTGATACATCGTCAGATGCGAAAAAGGTTGCTTGAAAGTTTTGACCGTATCTACCTTTTGAATTTACACGGCAACACCAGGAAGAAAGAGCGGATACCTGATGATGGCAAGGATATAAACGTATTTGACATACAGCAGGGGGTCAGTATTAATCTCTTTGTAAAGACAGGAAAGAAAAACACCGCAGAAAACGCTGCTGTTTTTTACTATGACCTATTCGGTAAACGGGAGGAAAAATATCAATTTCTTATAAAAAATACCATTTCAACTGTTCCGTGGCAAAAAATTAAACCAGCAGCGCCGCAGTACTTTTTTATTACAAAGGATTTTTCACGTCAAGCTGATTATGAAGAAAGTTTTGGTATACAAGAATTATTTCCGGTAAATACAAGCGGAATAAAAACCCATGATGATAAAAACCTTGTTAGTTTTGAACCGTTTAAGCACAATAATCAATTATACAGTTATAGACCTTTTGATATCAGGTTTATTAATTATGATTTAACAAAAGTAGTTCGTCACCGATACCAGATTATGCGGCATTTTCTACAAGGTAAAAATATTGGTTTAATTTATAAACGGGGATTTACTGAAAACGCGCCTCCAGCTTTTATCGCCAATACTATTATTGATATTAGAAATTGGTCATGCCCCGGTATGCAGGGCAGCGATTATATTGCCCCTCTCTACTGCTACCCTGCTTCCGATGATTTAGACCACATCGCCCAGCGGCAGCCCAACTTGAACCTGTCCATCGTTACTGAAATTGCCGAAAAAACAGGCTTGCGCTTTACCGCTGAAAAAGAAGCAAGCGAAGACGCCTTTGCCCCCATAGACCTTTTAGACTATAGCTATGCGGTTCTCCACAGCCCCGCCTACCGGCAGAAATACCGGGAATTCCTAAAAATCGACTTTCCCCGTGTCCCTTACCCCGAAACATCGGAACAATTCACCGACCTTGCCGCTTTAGGCGCAACCCTTCGGGGTATCCACCTGCTGGAAACCGTCAACTACTCCGGCAATTTAGCCGAGTATCCCATAGAAGGAAATAATACCATTGATAAACCGGAATACCGGGACGCTAAAGTCTGGATAAACAAACAGCAGTATTTTGATGCAGTCCCGCCAGAACTATGGGATTTTTACATCGGCGGCTACCAACCCGCGCAAAAATGGCTTAAAGACCGCAAAGGCCGCTCGCTCAATTACGATGAAATAGAGCATTATCAAAAAATCCTCGCTGCCCTGCAATCAACCATTACCGTACAGGCCCAGATTGACCGGATAATCGGAGATTAACTATCGCCTCGGTCCCCTGCGACGCGGTTTTACCCCCGCCTAAGTGCAGGATGGACGGCGTAGTAAGAAGCCCCACCCCCCTCAGTAATCTAAACTTGACCCACAGAATTACCCACTAAGAATTCTCAGAAAATATAACCACCAAGGGGCTTGATGCTGAGATTCTTTCATCGGTTTATGTCTGAAAAGACGGCAGAACGCTTGCTTTCTTCTACCCTTTTTCGCCTTTGTGGTTCCCTCTTCCGCTGCTTTCGCGCCTTTCGCGGTTCTTTTCTTTTAGGCATTTTTAATCGCGAAGCCGAAAAAGGGGAAAAATACTTATTCGGCTTAGCGGTTTTCTTCTTCATGCTTATCTGGTGGTCAAGTTTAGCCTCAGTAATGCGCTACGTGTATCCTGCTGCTGTACCGGATCTTCTTTACTTTGCGGATCCCCTGTTCTAGACTAATACGTATGAGAGCCACACGAGCATTGATATACCTGGACCGGCTGAAAAGAAACATAGCAGCCATCCGAAACCGCATAGGCCCCAAGCCGCTGCTTTGTATGCCCGTCAAAGCCGATGGGTATGGTCATGGGGCAATACCCATTGCCCAAGCAGCCCTTGGTTCCGGGGTCGCGGTTCTTGGAGTCGCCACAGTCCAGGAAGGAGCGGCGTTGCGGAACGTGGGTATTGAAGCGCCTATCCTCCTCTTCTCCATCCCCATCCCGGCAGAACTGGACGAACTGGCGGCATGTAAGCTCATTCCCTTTATTGCGGATACGGAATGTGCCGCGGCCCTGGCAGCGGCGGCTAACCGGGCAGGGCTGCGCCTTCAGGTGCACCTCAAGATCGATACCGGTATGGGTCGAGTAGGCTGCCCCCCTGAAGGGGCTGCAGAGCTGGCCGTATACATCGCGTCTCAGCCCTCCCTGCACTACGCCGGTACTGCCACCCATTTGGCCCGGGCGGATACTGCGGATCCAGATGGAATGGCCTATACCAGAAAGCAGCTTGCCCGGTTTAATGAAGCCCTGGGAGCCATCAGAACGGCTGGTATTGATACCGGTATCGTCCACGCCGCCAATTCCGGGGCGGTCCTGCTCCATGCGGATGCTTATTTCGATATGGTACGCCCTGGAATCGTACTCTACGGCTACCCGCCTTCCCCGGAATTAGCGTCCCTGGCGCGGGTGGAACCGGTGATGGAACTGGTGAGTTCCGTGGTGTTTATCAAAAAAGTTCCCCAAGGAACAGCCGTTTCCTACGGAGGAACCTGGATAGCTCCGGAGGACCGGATGATCGCCACCCTGCCGGTAGGATACGGTGACGGGCTGCCCCGGGGTTTAAGCGGCAATCTGCAGGTGCTTATCCGGGGGAAATTATACCCTCTGGTGGGACGGATCTGTATGGATCAATGTATGGTTGACCTGGGTAAAGATACGGAGGTACACCGCTGGGATCCGGTGACTATCTTTGGGGGTACCGGAGGAGCTGACAGCGCCGGGGATATCGCCGCGAAACTGCATACCATTCCCTATGAGATTACCTGTGGTATCAATAAACGGGTTCCCCGGGTGTATTGCTAAGGTTTTGCGGTGATGCCTTCAACCACCCACTGGATGATGACATCCAGCCGTTTTCGGATAGCGGAAGGGATATCCACCTTGGATGCCACGAATTCCGATACATTGGTACCCGCGAGGCTATACACCAATAGCCCTTGGACGATGGGTTCAAAATACAGTTGGGCAATGAATTTATCTTCTTTAATTACTGGGATAAACAGATAGTTGAGGCTCTTAAAATTGGATAAGGTACACCGTAAGCCCGGTCCCTGCCGGGTGATAAGCGCCTGATAGTAGGAATTGCCGAAATTAACGTCCTTGAGGCGAATATAGACGGTTTCCGATGCCGGCATCACCTCTGCCGGAGGCGGATCCGGAATGGGTGACAGCTTCTTGGGGCTTACAATCCGGGTAGCGTCTTCAAAGAGCGGGGTCTCCTCATCCCGGGTGAAGGAATGGTACAAGCGGCCTTTCAAACCCCGGATGTTTCCCAGGGCATTGTAGATCCGGATAAAAGGGACCGGTTTATCCACCGGGATGACCAAGAGGGATTCGCTGAAGTATGCAGGATGCTGCTGGAGGACCGGCTCGGCAATGGCGGCATCCAACCGTGAAGCGGCTAATAAACCCACGCCGGATACTTCAGTTCTAGCCGTCACAAAGCCTTCCGGTGAAAAAACCATGCTTTTGGTCGCTTCATCAAGACCGGGAAAGAGCGCGTCAAAAGAACGGCTTTGACTCATAAGGGGTACCGTACCCATGAGGATACAAACCACCAGACCCGCTGTTTTCATCATTTCAATATGCCCCTTTCCCTCGGATGACCGCTCCGAGGGTTTTATATAAGACCCAAATATCAAGCCACACAGACCAACTTTGCAGGTAATAGGTATCAAAGGCCACCCGCTCGGCATAATCCGTATCAGAGCGGCCTGAAACTTGCCACAGCCCGCTTAAACCCGGTTGGACCGAAAAGATCCGGCCAAAATCTTCTCCGTATTTTTTAACCTCATCGAGCACAATGGGCCGGGGTCCCACGAGGCTCATCTCGCCCTTGAGAATATTGATCAGTTGGGGGAATTCGTCTAGGCTGGTTCTCCGCAGGAACGCGCCGATCCGCGTTACCCGGGGGTCGTTTTTGATCTTATGGCTTGCCTCCCATTCCTCCCGGATTTTGGGATCTGAAGCGAGCAATGCCTGTAAGCGCTGGTCCGCGTCTATGACCATGGATCGGAATTTATACGCCTTAAAGGGAACGCCGTTCAACCCCAGCCGGGTATGTCCGTATAAGACCGGCCCGGGGGAATTGACTTTGACCAGTAGCGCGATGACCAGAAATAAGGGCAGCAAGAGGATACCCCCAACCAGGACGATGCTTATATCCATGATGCGTTTGATGCTCCAGTTCCACGGCATTTTGAGTCTATTGCCGGTCACAAACCCCAGAATCCCATCAAAATCCCGGATGGACATCCAAATATTGGTAACATTAAAGAAATCCGGGATGAGCACGTTATAACGGAAGGCCGCCACGGAGTAATTCAACAGCCCGGTCAGGGTCTTTTGGTCCAGTTCCGGCATAGCCACAATGGCCATGCGGATTTTAAACTGGCTGACGATTTCAGGCCCGATCCGGGTATCGTGGATGACGGGAATATGCTCGTACCAGTCTTCCCCGTCGGGGTTGTCATCCAGGATAAGCACCGGCACATACCCGGAGCGCTCGCTGTGGAGCAAATGGTCCACAATGAGCCGACCCATGCTTCCTCCTCCGTAAATAACCGCGGGAATCCCTCCCAGGTTGGTCTTGCGGAGGATGGTATGGATACCGCTGCGGCAGCAGAGCAAAATAACCGTAGAAAACAGATAACTGATGATAAAGGCCACGGAAATAGCGTCAAACTCTTGATCTTCGATGTACCGTGATAAAATTATCCCCCCATGGGCCATGAGGGAGGCGACATGCAAATGCCGAAGCTCTTCCGCAGGAGCCAGAGAAACCCCCGGATAGAGATTACTCACCTGAAAAATCAGAATAAATACCGGTAAATAAGGCCAATAGGTAACAAAAGACTTAAAGTTAATGAGGCCCATATCATAGAGGTTCACCAAAAAAAAACCGGTTCCAAAAGAAAGCATGACCCCCAATAAATCGGATATAATCATCGCCCCGGAGGTAACGGCGGAACTGGTCCTGCTGTACCGCATCCGGTACCACATATCAAAATCGGCTAAGGTCATACCTTATACAATGCTGGAAAAGACCCATTTTGACAATAGTCTTTTCTATGTGCAAACGGCTCGGTTTGAGAGTACGTTTTTTTCTTTGCAAACGGCTTAGGTTGAGAGTACGGCATACGCCCTCTTCGGGGCTACCGCAGGATAGAGCGGGTTCGGAATATTCCGTAGGTTTACCCGCTGGGGGCTGCTCCGTGGTATCGAGTGCCTTGAGCGTAGCCTTCTATGATAACCGGGCAGTGAGTGGTGATGCATCTGCGGCTGAACCCGCCCAGCTACGGCGTGAGCCGTCATGCCTAAGGACCCGCGCAGAAACAACAGGGCATTTTATTCGTGCGCGGGTCCTCAGCAAGCCGGGCGTACTGAGCAAAGGATCACCGAGAAAAAAAACCATAATCACTGAGCAGAAAGAGTTTAAGGGTACGGAGCCGTTCGGTAATCGAGACCTTGTAAACATGGGGGTTGAGCAGCCGCTTATAACTCCCGTCAAAAGAGGTAAGTTCGGAACGGACAAGGCCGCGAATGGCTTCCAGAGAAGGCCCGGGGCCTAGGGAGCGCCCCCCTTCCATCCGCGGCTTGAGGAGCGGTTCCGCGCTTCCGTCAACGGTATGGGTAAAATGCCGGTAATCCCCGGTGGTATGCCACAATACATACTGACCACCCGGTACAATCCGGTCAGGGTTGACAGGATCATCTATGCTGAGCACATCCGCCACCGCCATTCCCTGGCTATCTTTGATCCGCCATACCTGCTTCACCCCGGGATTGGTGGTCTTATCCGGATTATCCGAGCGTTTCATCACCGGTACGAGCTTTCCTTCATCATCCTCCCGGGCGGTAAGCTTATACACCCCGGTAAAGGCAGCCTCAGTACCTCCAGTTACCATCTGGGTTCCCACCCCCCAGCTATTGATCGGCGCGCCCTTGTCAGTGAGGGTCTGGATGATGGCTTCGTCCAGGTCGTTGGATACGGCGATGGTGGCCTCTTTGAGTCCTTCCGCGTCAAAGAGCTTCCGCACCTCTACCGCGAGGTAATGGATATCCCCGGAATCCAGCCGCACCCCGAAAGTGCGACCTTCCGCGGCAAGGCGCTTCCCCACCTTGATGGCATTTGGAGCGCCGCTCTTCAGGGTGTCGTAGGTGTCGATGAGGAACACCGGATGCGTGGGGTACAGGTCCGCGTAAGCCTGAAACGCCTCTTCCTCGCTCTTATGGGCCATAACCCAGGAATGGGCCATGGTTCCCATCACCGGGATGCCGAATTCCTTACCTGCCAGCACATTGGAGGTCCCTACCGCGCCGCCGATAAAGGCTGCTCGGGATGCGGACATGGCGCCGTCAAAGCCCTGGGCGCGGCGCAGCCCGAATTCCATGATCGCCCCTTGACCTGAGGCAAGTACGACCCGGGAGGTCTTGGTGGCGACGAGGCTCTGAAAGTTGATGGTATTGAGGAGCATACCCTCGATGATTTGACATTCGATGAGCTTTCCTTCGATACGGACCAAGATTTCCTGGGGAAAGATAACGGTTCCTTCATCTAGGGCCCATAAGGAGCCGGTAAAGCGGAAGTCCTCCAGGTAGTGCAGAAAGGGTTCTTCAAAGACGCCGAGACTCCGGAGGTAGGCAATAGCTTCCGGTGAAAAGGAAAAGTCCTCAAGTTGCTCGAGGAGGGTCCCCAGCCCGGCAAATACCGCGAAGCCTCCCTCAAAGGGCTGTCTGCGGAAGAACATCTCAAAAACCGCCCGCCGGTTCATGCGGTTTTTCCAGTACCCCTGCGCCATGGTAAAGGAATAAAAATCCGTAAAGAGCGCCGAATGATTCCAGAGCTTATTCATAAAAGCTCCGTGGTATCCACCAGGATCACCCCGGCTTCCCGCATACGATCAAAGGCCCGTTCCACCGAGCCGGCAGGGAAACCCACCCCGCGAACCGCATCGGTGAGTACCAGGGTCTGGTACCCGAGCCGGGCCGCATCCAAGGCGCTGTAAAGCACGCAATAATCCGCGGCAAGTCCGCCCAGCGCCAGGGTCCTGATCCCAAGTCCCCGCAGGAACCCGTCAAGACCCGTAGGGGTTTTCCGGTCATTCTCAAAGAAGGCCGAATAGGAGTCCAAGTTGTGGCGGAAACCCTTACGGAGGATGAGGGTGACCGTATTGCACTGGAGCCGCTCATGGAAAGCTGCCCCCCCGCTTCCCTGGACGCAGTGATCCGGCCAGAGGACCTGTCCTCCCGGAATTTCCTCCGCCTCCAAGGTATCGCCGGACTGCTTCCCCGGATGAGCGGAGGCAAAGGAAACATGCCCAGGGGGGTGCCAATCCTGGGTGGCGATACACTTCCCGCCCTGCTGGACCCATAGTTCGCTGAGCCTATTCAGGGGGCTGATTACCTCATCCCCCTGGCTGACCGCCAAAGCTCCTGCGGGCCGCTGCTCCCCGGAAACTGCGGTATAGGCCGGACAAAAATCGTTTTGCACATCAATGACCATGAGCGCCGATGCGGTGAAATCGATCTGCATAATCTTACTCCTTAGCAATCCATAAAAAATATAGCAATAGGAACCATAGCTATTGGCGCGTAACGCGCGTTCCATAGAGTACCGTAGCCTCTATTTCCCTGAGCTGTGCCCGGTACAGTTGGGCGATTGCAGCTCCATAATCCGCGATAAGCTGAATGATATTCCGCGGATGCTCTGCTCCTTCCCGGCCATTGATGCGGTCCCCGGCATCTCCTAATCCGGGCATGATGTAGGCCGCGTCATTCAACACTGGGTCCATCCAGAGGGTAAAGACCGTACAATGCTCCAGGGCGCGGATCACCCGCAAGGCCCCTTTGAGCGCGGCAATCACATTGAAGAACCGGATGGACCGGGGTTTAACGCCTATTCTCAGGAGGTAGTGTATGACCGTTACGAGACTCCCACCGGTGGCGTTCATCGGGTCCGCGAAGATGAGGTCCTTGTCATGGAGGGTTTCCGGATTAAAGTAGGACTGCTCCAGGTCCAGGGTATACTCCATATTATGCTCATGTTTGGTATCGTCCCGGCTGATTTTGAACAGGGCAAAGGGGCTTACATAACCGTGAGAGGAATACTCCTGGATTTCCTTGGACAGGATCATGGAGGGCAGCAAGGCCCCTCGGAGCATGACGCACATCACCGTATGCTCAATCGCGTCATCAATATTGGTAATTTTATGCACTGCGTAGTTCTGTACGGGCAGATGTACCGGGGTTTTGACGATCAGGTAGTTCTTGCTGCTCCCCGGCATCCCGCCGTATGCGAGGTTAAAGAGCATTTCATAGGCCCGCTGGATGTAATACACGAATTCCTGGTTTTCCGTGCGTATATCCCGCAGTTTGGCGATGAGCCGGGAGGCTTCCGGGCGGCTTTCCTGGGGGGCAAGGAAGGAATACACCCGCAGCGCCGGTTCATGGCCGCACAGTTCCTGCATCAGGGAACCCATCTCATTATACAGCGCGATGAGAGCCGTTTCTTTCCGGCGCTGTTCCTGGGGGTTCGGGTTCCCGGAAAGCCCGGGGAAAGCGCGCAGCGCCTGACGGTACAAGCCGTCCATCCGGGAAAGATACCCCTTATCAGCTTGGGTGAGATACCCGTCTAGGTCTTCGGCCTTAAGAATGATCTTGCGCATATAGATTGAGCATACAGAGGGGGTATAAAAATTGCAATCGCGGAGAAGCGAGACGCAGGATAAACGCATAGCAATTCGTATTTCCTTACAAGGTAACAAGTTGGGTAAAACGGTAAAAAACAAGATTCGTTTGAGCTGGTTCCAAAATTGGTTATTGCGGACCTCCGGTCCGATGGAACCAGCTCATGCAGTTTCTCAGGCTAAAAGCCTGCGAAACTCTGGTTCGGTGAAACTGCACCATCGGCGGCCAAAAGGTCCGGCGGAAGAAAAAAGCGGGCGTGGCGGAACTACGATCCGCAGGCTGTTTTTACGGCAGCCGGGGAGCCTGAACATTTTGGCGGTGCCTATACACGGTAAGCCTTCATAAGGGGTCAAAATCATACCCCGCGTGATGCCTAAAAATAAAACCTAGGGCCTGTTCACACTACGTAACGTGATACCGATGATCGCCCCATAAATAACCCCATGTACATACCCACCGGAACCCCTTTATCCGGCGGAAAAATCGCTCAACTTCATTCCTCCGCTTATATACCCCGGTCATACTCCCACGGATATATCCGATTGCTCTTCTTGGGCGGTATCACTGGATTGAACCGTAACTCCCATGCCGTTCCTTGATCGGAGCAGCAGCAGGGGATAGTCCGCTTCCTCCAGGGGAGGCACGCTGATTCTT
>JAISPY010000212.1 GCA_031274565.1 Treponema sp. | reverse complement strand
GAACACTCTGTGTTCACTCAGTCGAAGAAATTTTTGTATCAGAGCACCTTTTTTGACTTCCTTCTTCGACTTATTTGACTTCGCGGTTCATTTTCTTCATAAGTTATGTGGTTTTGCGGGATTTGCAAGAGGTCCAAAGTTTATATGCGCTGGCCCTGTCAATACTTTTTCGATGTTTTTGGGCCGGCAAAATGCCGCCGTCAGGCGGCGAAGCGTCCACAGTTCTGTTATGCGAAGTTTGGACTTTTAACATTTATAAAATAGAGTTAGTAATTCCTGTTTTTCAATTCCTATTCTTCTATTTGCCAACTCAATATAATTTTTATCAATTTCATAACCAACAAAATTTCTTTTTTCTTTTATTGCTACAACGGCAGTTGTTCCACTCCCCATAAATGGATCTAAAATAATATCATTTGTAAATGAATACAATTTTATTAATCTTCTTGGCAACTCTTCTGGGAATGGGGCAGGATGCCCTATTTTTCTCGCACTTTCTGCTTTCATAGTCCAAATTGATTTCGTCCACTCCATAAATTCTTCTTTTATTATTGTGTTTTCTTTTTCTCCAAATTCATCATTTGTTTTCTCTCTTTTGTATGTCCCTTTTGAAAAAATTAATATATATTCATGAATATCCCTAAGTATTGGATTTACAGCACTTTGCCAACTTCCCCAAGCCGTTGACGGACTGGCACTTGCAGCCTTGTTCCAAATAATTTCTCCACGCATATTATAACCAATCTCTATCATCATTTGAGAAATGTAATCAGAAAGAGGTATATATGGCTTCCTTCCTAAATTGGCAACATTAATACAGGCACGTCCTCCATTTATAAGAACGCGAAAGGTTTCTGAAAATACAGATTTTAATAAATTCAAATATTCTTTTAATGAAAGATCATCATCATATTCTTTTGAAACATTATATGGCGGTGAAGTTATCATTAAATGAAGTGAATTATTTGGAATTTCTTTCATATTTTCACAGGAACCTAAAATGATATTATTTAAATACCCTTTAGGGAATGGATTCACTTCATCGGAAACTTCAATGGGATTTAATAATTCTTTATATAATTTTGAATCATAAAATTTGGAAGAATCATGGTTTATTCTTCCATTTGTTCCAAATGAACTAGTTTTTGTTCCCTCGCGTCGATTAGTCATTATCACCCTTCAATAATTTAAGGAATTTCTCTGCTTTTTCTTCATCAGATTTCTCTTGGCTAGCAATTTGAATTAATCTCCCTAATTCAGTTTTTGTTATCATCGAAGAAAAGAAATTTAATTTAAGTGATAATAAAGCATTTATAATTTTCTCTAATTCATCATAATCCTTAACAGTTTGGAAGCCTTTATTATCAGATTTAAGAATATAATCACTTTCTGTTGGAGTTGGGTTTATTGATAAAAATCCTTGTATTACACCAGAATTTTTTAACACATCAGCTTTATGCGTATAATTTTTTGTTATTGGACTATTTCCTAAAATGATAATAGGTATCTTTTCTCCTTCAGTGCTTGATACTCTAATATTTATTGCTTTTCCAATTGCTTTTAACATAGAGTCAGATCGGAGAAGAGAAGGGTTTCCTTTATGAGTTTTATAATCACCTAAATATTTTATTTCGTTATCCGAAATATACTCATAATTTGATATAACACTCATTTTAATTTCAAATAATAATTTGATGTTTTCTGCTTTCTGTGTGTTTTCATTCGTGGTGCAAAAAGCAAGATCAGCACTTGATTGACTATTTAACCCTAAACTATTACAGACCACTCCATTAATTGCAAATAAACCCAATTTCTTAGCAATTGGATCGAATAAATCTTTAGCCCATTTTTCAGTAAATTTTCCAATCAGTGCATTTCTTGACTGTATTGTAGCACCATTAGATGTAGAACCTTTAGGAATATACGCATAATACTTAGAATTCAACCTATAAAAAAGATCTTCCACGGAGGCAAAACCATCAAGAGACTTCTTAAAAAAGTCAATTTCAACATTGCTATTCCATAAGTTCATTTTTTAACAATATAGGATTTGGTTTATTTTGTAAAGGGGATAAAAATGTATGATTTTTTATACATTAATCACAAATTTGTCCAAATTGCGCATAACGTCTTTTCAACGAACAAACCCGCGTTTTATATCCCCGTGGTAGGAAATAACACGCAATGGCGCTTATAGGTCATCAAAGACGGTATCCAGAGGGCTTTGAATACGGAGGAGGTGACTGCGGGGCCACATGGGTATAGCGATCCGGCTTATGGTCCACCCCCAGCCGTTCCACCGCCTTGCCTTCGGCTTTCTCATAGAGCAGGGGCACCTATTCAGTTATGCCTAAATTGTACCCGACTTATTGCGAAAAACAGCATGTATTTCCATGATACCACACTATTTTCAATAATTTGTTGCCAAAAATACGCTAAAATAGAGGGACGACTGAATAGGTACATTTTTTTATAGGTAACGTACCCTGGGCGGCCCCTTAAAGCGTCTTCGGCGGTTGACCAGGGGAGGCCATCTTTATAGTATTAAGTAGTGTTATGTTTAAGGAGTTTTTATGACGAGTTATACTGAATTGGGCTTGGTCAATACCGTGGACTTATTCAAGAAGGCGGTAAGCGGCGGCTATGCGGTGCCGGCGTATAATTTTAACAACATGGAACAGATGCAGGCGATTATCCAGGCCTGCGTGGAGACCAAATCCCCGGTGATCCTCCAGGTTTCTGCGGGGGCACGGAAATATGCCAACCAGAATCTGCTGAGAAATATGGCCAAGGGTGCGGTGGAATATGCCCATGAGTTGGGGTATGCCATTCCCATCGTGCTGCACCTGGATCATGGGGACAGCTTCGAGCTTTGTAAGGATTGTATCGAAACCGGTTTTTCGTCGGTCATGATCGACGGTTCGCATCTTTCCTTTGCGGATAACGTCGCCTTGACCAAGAAGGTCTGCGAGTTTGCCCATTCCCGAAAAGATTATGTGTCCGTGGAAGGAGAACTGGGGGTTCTCGCGGGGGTTGAAGACGAGGTTTCCGCAGAGCACAGCCATTACACCCAGCCTGAGGAAGTACAGCAATTCCTTAACGGAACCGGGGTGGATTCCCTGGCCATCTCCATTGGTACCAGTCATGGCCGGGCAAAATTCAAGCCCGAACAATGCACCAAGGACGCCGATGGCATCCTCATCCCCCCGCCTCTGCGCTTTGACATCCTGGAAGCCATCGAGAAGCAGATCCCCGGGTTCCCCATTGTGCTCCATGGTTCCTCGTCGGTACCTATCGAATATGTCCAGATGATCGAAAAGTACGGGGGCAAACTGAACGATTCCGTGGGTATTCCGGAAGAGCAGCTCCGGCGGGCTGCCAAGAGCGCGGTCTGCAAGATCAATATTGATTCCGATGGACGGCTGGCCATGACCGCGGTGATCCGTAAGGTTTTTGCGGAAAAGCCCGATGAGTTTGATCCCCGTAAATACCTTGGGCCTGCCCGGGATGAATTGAAAAAGCTCTACGCCCATAAAAACAGCAACGTCCTGGGATCAGCGGGTAAAGCATAAGGTGATAGGCGGCGCATTTTCTTCTGCAATGAGGGCCTAGGGATACTGCAGTAGGTATCAAGACCGCCGAGAAAACCGCGCGCCTCAGGAGAGATGCAGTGCATTAATGAAGGGCTGGTTTGGAGGGGCTTTTGCTACGCCTCGCCATAGTTTTTTCTTAGATAGGAGCGAAGCCCCAGAAAATTCCGGTTCATTCCCCGCGGGGTATGGCCTATGCCGCCTGTTTGAACCAAGCCGTTTTCACTGAGCAAAGGAGAAAAAATGGGATTACAGGAGACCCCTTCGGGGGAACGGGTACATATCGGCTTTTTCGGCAGGCGTAATGCGGGGAAGTCGAGTTTGGTCAATGCGGTTACCGGTCAAGACCTGGTGATCGTATCAGAAGTCAAAGGCACGACCACCGATCCGGTGTATAAAGCCATGGAATTGCTTCCCCTAGGCCCGGTCCTCATCATTGATACTCCGGGGATTGATGATGAAGGCGCCCTGGGGGAGCTGCGGGTCCGGCGGGCCAAGCAGGTATTAAACAAAACTGATGCGGCGGTGCTGGTGATAGACGCGGCGGCAGGGAAAAGTCCTGCGGATGAAGAACTTATCCGGGTATTACAGGAGAAAGCGGTTCCCTATATCCTGGCCTACAATAAATGCGATCTCCTTGCCGGTCCGCTCCCGGAGGAGGGGGACCGGGAAATCTATGTCAGTGCGGCGGCTAAAACCAATATCGAGGCCCTCAAAGAACGGCTTGCCACCCTGGCCCGGACAGAAGAGCCTAAGCTCAGAATCCTGGGGGATCTCATCCACCCTGCGGATGTGGTGGTCTTGGTGGTCCCGATTGATAAGGCCGCGCCCAAGGGCCGGCTGATCCTGCCCCAGCAGCAGACTATCCGGGATATCCTGGAAGCCGACGGCGCGGCCCTGGTGGTGAAGGAGTTTGAATTACGGGAAATCCTGGAACACCTGTTTCCATCAGGTAAGAAACCGAAACTGGTCATCACCGATAGTCAGGTCTTTGCCAAGGTTTCCGCAGATACCCCTCCGGATATTCCCCTCACCTCTTTTTCTATTCTCTTTGCCCGGTACAAGGGCTTCCTCTTGCAAGCAGTACAGGGCGTGCGGGTTCTGGATACGCTGCAGGATGGGGACCGGGTGTTGATTTGCGAAGGCTGTACCCATCACCGTCAATGCGACGATATAGGCACAGTCAAGCTGCCCCGGTGGATCCAGAACTATACCGGTAAAACCCTTACGTGGGACTTTACTTCGGGGGTAGAATTCCCAGAGGAGCTTACTCCCTACCGGCTTATCATCCATTGCGGGGCGTGTATGCTCAACGGGCGGGAGCTGCGGTACCGTCAGAAGTGCGCCCAGGATCAAGGGACGGCCTTCACCAATTACGGTACGGTCATCGCGTATATGCAGGGGCTCCTCAAGCGGAGTCTTGCCCTGTTTCCCCATATCGCCGCAGAACTGGAGCCGGAGGACTTGAACGGTGCGGATTGAAAAGGACTTCCTCGGGGAAACAGCCCTGCCCGACGACGCGCTCTACGGCTTGCAGACCCTCAGAGCCCGGGATAATTTTGCCCTGGGGTATAAACAGACCCATCCGCAGCTCATCCGGGCCATGATCCTCGTCAAGAAAGCCGCAGCCCTTACCTATACCCGTCTTGAACAGGACCCAGAGCAGATCAAACGATACCAAGCCGTGGTAAGCGCCTGCGACCGCCTGCTTGCCGGGGAAGGGGCGGATATGTTTATCCTGGATGCCTTGCAGGGGGGCGCGGGAACCTCAACCAATATGAACGTGAATGAGGTGATTGCCAATCTTGCCCTAAGCATCCTGGGAAAAGCCCCCGGGATGTACGAGGTCGTGCATCCGCTGGATACGGTGAATCGGGGCCAGTCAACCAATGATGTGTACCCTACGGCGTTACGGATCGCGGGGATTACCCTCCTGCGGGACCTGAGCGGGGCCTGCGCCAAGCTGCAGGAGGCGTTGCAGAAGAAGGAACTGGAATTCGAGGGAATTAAGAAGCTGGGCCGGACCGAACTCATGGATGCGGTGCCGGTTACGTTGGGTTCGGAGTTCGGCGCGTATGCCCAGGCTATTGCCCGGGACCGCTGGCGGCTCTACAAGATCGAAGAACGGCTGCGGCAGATAAACCTGGGGGGGGCTGCGGTGGGGCTTTATGGGAAAAACGATGCGATGGAACGGAAGTACCGTTTCGGGGTCCTTGAGACCTTACGGGAGCTTACGGGCATCGGGCTGGCCGCCGCGGAATATCCTATGGATATCACCCAGAATAACGACGTATTTGTGGAAGTCTCAGGACTGCTCAAGGCCCTGGCGGTCAATATGATGAAGATCGCCGGGGACCTGCGGCTTATGAACTCAGGCCCCCACGGAGGCTTAGGGGAGATCAAGCTTGCCCCCCTGCAGATGGGCAGCACTATCATGCCGGGTAAGGTGAACCCGGTCATGCCTGAAATGCTGATCCAAGTGGCTATCCGGGTTCAGGCCAATGATTACGCCATTACCGCGGCGGCGTCCTTGGGTGAATTTGAACTCAACCCCTTTTTGCCCCTCATTGCGGATGCGCTGCTGGAAAGTCTCTCCCTCTTGAACCGGGGCCTTCCCCTGTTCCGCACTAAATGCGTGGAACTCCTGCGTCCGGACCCGGAACGCTGCGCCGCGCACTTGGAGGCTTCCTATGCCTTTGCCGCAGCCTGGGCATCCCGGCTTGGGTATGATAGGGTTAACAGGATCATTGCAGCCTGCGGCGGAGACCCGGAGCGGATTAAACAGGCGCTGGATGCGGCGCTGGCTCAGTGAACCTGGTTTGCCGAGCGTCGGCGGCTTCGCCATACTCAAGGTGGGGAGGAGCGTAGTGCTCATACCGCATCCCCGGAGCGCGTTTATGCGGCCGCATGAGCAGGACTGAGAAAAAAGAGGTACAAGATGCAGCATTCCTTTACATCCCACGATGACGTGCGTATCGCCGACTCGGTACTCAGCCGGTTTTTACGGTATGTCCGGTATTGGACGACCAGTGACCGTCATGGAACGGAGACCCCGTCTACCCCAGGTCAATGGGACCTGGCCAAGGCATTGGTCCAGGAACTCCGGGACCTGGGGCTTACCGATGTGGCGCTCACGGATCATTGCTATGTGATTGCCCGGCTTCCCGCAACACCGGGAAAGGAAACCGCGGCGACCGTTGGTTTCATGGCCCATCTGGATACGGCGGACGAGGTTTCCGGTAAGGATGTGCAGCCCCAGGTGCTTGAAGCCTACGACGGCAGTAAGATATGCCTTGCGGGAGCCCAGGTTCTGGACCCGGAGCAGGATGCTGATTTGGCCGCCCAAAAGGGTAAGACCCTGGTGCATACCGACGGAACCAGCCTGTTGGGTGCGGATGATAAAGCAGGCATTGCGGAGATTATGACTGCGGTGGAATACCTGCAAGCCCATCCTGAGTACCCCCACGGTCCGGTGGAGGTGATCTTTACCCCGGACGAAGAAACCGGCAAGGGGCTTCCGCTATTCCCCCGGGAACAGCTTACCGCCCAGGCCTGTTATACCCTGGACGGTGGTTCCCTGGGAGAACTGGAGGTGGAATGTTTTAACGCCTACCGCGCGGAGATTCACTGTACGGGTAAGCCGATGCATCTGGGGTATGCCCGGGGGCGTATGGTTAATGCCGTGCTCATGGCCGCTTCTTTCGCGGTGATGCTCCCCCGTACCGAAAGCCCGGAAGCCACTGACGGCTATTATGGGTACTATTGCCCGCTGGAGATTCAGGGCAATCCTGCGGCGGCTTCCCTGGAGGTGTATATCCGGGATTTTGACCGGGCCGGGGCGGAGCGGCGGGTTGCAGCCCTAGACCAGTTCGCCCGGGCAGTGGAAGCCCAGTTTCCCGGGGGTACGGTCCAAGTCCAGGTCCAGGCTCAGTATTATAACATGAAGGAACGGATCGACGCCCATCCCGCAGT
Source organism: Treponema sp. (assembly GCA_031274565.1). Classification (GTDB taxonomy): domain Bacteria; phylum Spirochaetota; class Spirochaetia; order Treponematales; family Breznakiellaceae; genus JAIRLU01. The sequence goes on along the minus strand of JAISPY010000212.1, from coordinate 787 downwards.
GCTGGAGATGCTGAAAAAGGCCGCGTTCCAGGCAGGCGTGGAATTCCACCTCAAACCAATCCGGGGCGGCACTGACGGTTCCCGGCTTACGGAACTGGGAATCCCCACCCCCAATATCTTTACCGGGGGCCGTAATTGGCATAGTCCCCTGGAATGGGTAGCGGTGCCTGATATGGTCGCTGCCTGCAAGGTGGTGATCGCGCTTATCCGCCTCTGGGGTGCAGGATAAACGCAGCGCACCCATAGGGGGTGCAGAGGAGGGGCTTTTTGCTAGGCCCTTCCCGCTCTGCTTCTTTTGAACCTTATGCCCCGAAAAAGTACGACTCCTGTAAAGTTATGGGAGACCATCCAGGGCCTATAAAAGGCCGGGAATATATTAATTGACGAGCCTTTCCCAAAACCCCGTGAGATAGTCGAAATCGGCCAAGAACGGGTATAGAAAAAACGAGAGAAACCTTGTAAGGTTTGAGTTGCAAAACAACAAACACAAGGAGACTCTCGTTATGAAAACTATACCAGAAATCATCGGAGGGGCGCAAGGGCTTCTGGGCATACCCTTTGATTTACGGAAAGTTTTTGAGGAATATCTGACCGATGAATACAAAACATTGCTACACCTGCTCCGGGTTCTGGAAGGAGCACGGCAACCCCTTGTCAGGGGTTACGCCGGGACCGGAAGAATCCCCTATCAGTACCAGCCATTTGTAAGATGTGTCTGGGCCAAATGCTTCTTCAAAATAGACACGGATACGGATCTCATAGAACGGCTTAAGAACGACCCGAACTT
>JAISPY010000167.1 GCA_031274565.1 Treponema sp. | reverse complement strand
GGCCATGCCTAAGGAACAGGTTCTTTTAAGTGAAATATTCGGTCCGGTGATGATCGGCCCTTCCAGTTCGCATACCGCCGGGGTGGGCCGGATAGCGTTTCTGGCCCGGAAGATCTTCGGCCCTGCCCCGCAAAGGGCGGTGGTCCGTTTCTACGGTTCCCTGGCCGCTACCTGGAAAGGGCATGGTTCAGGGGATGCGGCGGCAGCGGGGCTGCTCGGGATTTCCCCTGAAGATGAGCGGCTCTTCCGGGGCCGCGCCCTGTTACAGGAACTGCAAGCCGCGGGGAAGGGCTTTCCCTTGACCATCGAGACCGCTACCAGTTTACCCCCGTCCTGGCATCCCAATAGCCTCATCCTGGAACTCTATGGGAAACCGGATGATCCGTCCCTCTGCATACGCGGAGCAAGCATTGGGGGCGGCTCTATCTGCATTGATGAGATCAACGGCTATGGGGTACATCTTTCCGGGGAATCCGAGACCATCCTGGTCTTACACTACGATGCGATTGGGGTCATCGCGGAGGTAACCCACCTCTTGGCGGCCCATCACATCAACATAGCCGGCACCTCCTGTCACCGCAAGGAACGAGGGGGAGAAGCCCTGTGGGTAGTTGAAACCGATGAGCCGGTCCAACCTGCCATCATCACCCGTATCCAAGAACTGCCTTCGATTCGCCGGGTACTCTCGGTTCCCCTGCTTACCCTGTAGCATCGCTGAAGAGGAGGACGAGAAATATGCAATACCGGTTTCATACCTTTGTGGAGCTTCAAGCTATCCTGGAGGCTGAATCAATTTCCGCACCGGAGTATGGGATCAAACGGGAAGCCTTTATGACGGGCCTACCAGAGGAGCGGATCCGCGCTGAGTTTGACCGGCGTATCGCCGTTACCCGGAATGCCCTGCTCCAAGGGCTGGAACATCCCCAACATTCACGCTTAGGACTTACCAAAGGCGCGGCAGTTGCCTTTACCAAGGCGGAGCGGCATCTCATCCGGGATGATCTTTTTACCCGGTCATTGGCCTATTCCCTGGCTATCAATGAGGTCAATGCCTGTGGCGGCAAGGTAGTTGCCTTTCCCACCGCGGGTTCCAGCGGCATTGTCCCGGGGGTGATCTGGGCCTGGTGGGATACGCGCTCCCAGGGCGCTTCCGGTACGGTGCGTTTGAATGACCCCCCCTACGATCCCCGGTTACAGGACGCCTTCACCCTGGCCAGTCTCACCGGGGTAATCATTGCCCAGGGAGCGACCCTAGCCGGGTCTGAGGGGGGCTGTCAGGCGGAATGCGGCGCTGCGGGAGCCATGGCAGCCTGCGCCTTGGCGTATCTGGAAGGGTTGCCCTTGGGGGCGTGTTTTTCCGCAGCGGCCCTGTCCCTCAAGAATTCCCTGGGGCTGGCCTGTGATCCCGTGGCTGGGCTGGTAGAGGTTCCCTGCGTCAAGCGAAACGCCTTTGTAGCGGCCAATGTCTTGACAGCAGTGGATTTGACTTTATCGGGCATTGAGAGTATAATACCTTTTGATGAAGTAGTCTGGGCCATGAAACAGATTGGGGATAGCCTGCCGGCATCCATAAGAGAAAATGCCGCCGGCGGTTTGGCTATAACACCCACCGGGTGTATGGTTAAGCAGGCATTGGAGCGGTTGCAGCCCTAAAGGGTCTTGCGAACTCCGCTTGGTTTTGAAGCGGGTGCAGCGTTTCATACGGTAAAAACAAAAAAATTGAGTGAGGAGAGGGGAAGGTATGAAGAGCCGGTCATTAGCTATCAAAGAACTGAGTATATACACTGACGGAGGTTGTTCCGGTAATCCTGGGCCGGGGGGCTGGGCCTATGTCATCGTTGAAACCAGATGTACTGCCCGGGGCGTTGCCGGGGAAGAGACCGGCGTACCTGCGGTGATTGCTGAAAAATGGGGAGCCGTAAAAGACACCACTAATAATCGAATGGAAGTGTATGCGGCCATTGCCGCGCTGGAAGGTTTGCTGGAATTAGACCTATATGCTAAACAGATCTCGCTTTACACGGATTCCCAATATGTATGCTACGGTATGAGCCGCTGGATTCAGATGTGGAAAAAGAAGGGCTGGCGGAACAGCGATAGAAAACCAGTAAAAAACAGGGAACTTTGGGAACGCTTAGATAAGCTCGCAGCGGATTTTCCCATTACCTGGAAATGGGTTAAGGGTCATGCGGGGAATGCGTTTAACGAGCGCTGCGACCGGATGACCCACCGGGCTATTGCTTCGTTATGAGGAGCAGCGGGTCCTGTCCGGCGGTCCGCTGGGCAGGACCTGGTCTGTACCCTCAAGCCAGAGATGCAGCACCGGGGCCGGCGCATATAACCAAAAGAGTCCGCGAATTAACGCGAATTAGGGAATGGCCACGGTGCTTAATTCGCAAAAATGCGCGGGTATTTAAAGATAAAAAATCCACGGATTACGCTGATTTAGGACCCGTGCATGAATAAAATACCAGGTTATTTCTGCGCGGGTCCTTAACGGATTTTAGAGCGTGATTCCTTCTTAATCCGCACCATGAGTAGTAAGGGAGAAAACCATGCTTTCTAGGGTTGGCTTAGCTGCTACCAGGGTCTCCATACCATACTTTTCCGCGGCTGCGGCGGTTTGCCTGCCGATGCAGAGGGCCTTGAGCCCCCGCATCTTATCCACCCCCGCGATTGCCTTGAAGCCTTCCACCGTGGAGGCGCTGGTAAAGGCAACCCAGTCCAGGTCCTCCACGAGGAGTTCCCCGTACCCGGGGCAATCTGCTGCGGGTAGGGTATCATAGATCGGGATGTCCACCAGGTGGATCCCCGCTTCCCGGAGGGGAATAAGTACCTCATCCGTGCCGATCCTGGACCGAGGTAGTATGACCCGCTCGCCTGGTTGTACCGCCTGGGCAAGGGCCAGTCCCAGGGAACGACCGTTGCAGGGATCCGGAACCAGGTCCACCAGGACCCCCCGCCCTTCCAGGGCGGCTGCGGTAACCCTGCCGATAGCGGCAAACCGGATCCCCCCAAGGCTGCGGATATCCCGCTGAGCGGCTCGGAGCTTCTCGAAAAACACCTCCACCCCCCAAGGACTGGTAAAGGCCAGCCACTCCCGGCCGCACAGGGTTGAGAGCACCTGTTCCAGGGCCGGAGTCTCCTGGATGGGGATGGTCTCTATGGTAGGGAGGGTAATCACTTCCGCCCCCGCGTCGGCGAGCAGTTCCGAGAGACGCTTTCCCCGATTGAGCGGTCTGGTTACCCCGATCCGCAGTCCTGCTAAGGGCTTCTGTTCCATCCAGGAAAACGCTGGGGATAAACCGCACACCGCGCCAATCACGATAACCGCCGGCGCTTTGATACCGGCCTGGTTTGCCTCAGCGCTCAGACGGGATACTGTGGAGAGGACCTTGCGCTGTTTCGCGGTGGTCCCCTGTTCGAGGATTGCCCCTGGGGTTTCCGGATCCAGCCCGGCATGGATCAGACCCGTACAGATTGCTTCCAAGGCAAGAACCCCCATAAGAAAGACGAGGGTACCCCCGGCCTGTACCAAAGCCTCGTAGGGTATACGCCGGGGTTTTTCGCTGCGGCCATGACCGGTGATGATATGGACCGAGGCGCCATAATCCCGGTGGGTGACCGGTATGCCGAAATACGCGGGAACCGCCAGGGCCGAGGATACCCCTGGCACCACTTCAAAGGGGATGCCCGCTTCCTTAAGTCCTTCCAGTTCTTCCCCGCCCCGTCCGAACAGGAAGGGGTCTCCGCCCTTGAGCCGCACCACCTGCTTCCCCTGGGCCGCCTGTCTTGCGAGGATCCGGTTTATTGCTTCCTGGGGAATGGGATGCTTCCCTGGTTTTTTCCCTACATCGATACGCTCCGCCATGACCGGAATTTTGGACAGAATTCCCTTCCCCACTAAGCGGTCAAAGAGCACGACCTCCGCGCCCTGTAAAACCCGCTCAGCCTTCAGGGTCAGAAGCCCGGGATCCCCTGGGCCTGCACCCACCAGCCATACCTTACCCCGTGTCCCGGCCGCGACTTGGGCCAGAAGCCGCAAGGCCAAGGTTTCTCCCAGCCGCTTCCCCTGGGTCTGCTTTCCGCAGATGCTGCCTCGGACCAATCTATGGGCCGGTTCCTCCGGGCAATACAGGCCGGTAAGCTGCAAGGTGTCTCCTTCAAGGACCGCATAGGCTGCTATGGGCGCGCTGCAGCCTCCTTCCAGGGTCCTGACAAAGGCGCGTTCCGCTTCCGCACAGATCCTGCTTGCAGGGGTATCAATGGATTGTACCAGGGTTTGTATAATCCCCTGAACCGGATCATACGGAAAAAAATCAGGAGGAGCATCCCGAATGACCACGGCCAGGGTTCCTTGCCCTGCGGCAGGCAGGATCTCGGAGACCGTAAAAAACCGGTAAATCCGCTCCGCCAGGCCGAGCCGTTTAAGCCCGGCTGCGGCCAGCACCAGGGCGCCGTATTCCCCGCGATCCAGCTTTTCCAGCCGGGTCAGCACATTGCCCCGAATAGGCGCAATCGGCCAATCCGGGTACACCTGCGCCACCTGAAGCCGCCGGCGTTGGCTGGAACAGCCAATGGGTTTTCCCTGCTCCGGTTCAGTCCTCCCCCGAGGGAGGACCAAAATGTCCCGGGGGTCTTCCCGGTGGCTATACGCGGCAATCCGCAGATCCTTTGCCAGGTCCATGGGGATATCTTTCAGGCTGTGTACCGCCAGATCCACCTGGCCGTCGAGCAAGGCCCGGTCCAATTCCTTGATGAAAAGCCCTTTCCCGCCTATGGCATCCAGCGGTTTATCTTGGATGAGATCCCCTGAGGTTTTCATGGGACGGATCTCCAGCTCATACGCAGGATACTGCGCACGCATTGCCTTGACCAGCAGTTCAGTCTGCATAAGGGCAAGCTCGCTATCTCGGCTCCCAACCTGGATCTTCCTCATGCGCGATCCTTTGCTGATTCCTCCGCCTCACCAGGGTTTCTATCCATTACCGTTCCCTGCTCATCGCGGTCCTTTAACCGTTTTTTTCTGCTGTCTTTTGTGTTCGATTCGCGTGTTTTTCATGGTATTTCCCATTACTTCATTTCTCGGCACGGAACCGAAGCTGAGTAGGCTTCGGTTGGTTATGCTCCGGTATGTCTTACTATATAAAATAATATTCATCGAACCCCTCCTCCACAGCAGCACTCAGAAAGGATCCGGCAAGATAGGGCAATGCTTCCAGCACAGGGCCGATACAAAAAGCCCGCGCGAAAATCGGGTGCATGGCGTCCTCCTCGGGACAACGACTCCAAGAACCGAGGCTCTTGAGTATGCCTGACCCCAGGATTATCCCGACGGGATAGTGAAGGAAGCGGGCGTGACTTGGCAGCTTCACCGCCCGGTACCCACTCCGTTCTTCCGAAGGTATCAGGTAACTGCGTAAAGACCGTCTCCCGGCTTCCGGATCTAATTACTCACGACGCCTTCTTAACCTGGGTGCTCAAGGGTTACCCTTTTGCAACACCCCGGTAATGGCTTTCTCAGGGGCTTCTCTCAATGGGCCTCGGTTGCTTGAGGCCGGAATTCCTGATTGTCGTTTTCATCCCCAGTTACGGTGGCGGGACCGCCGCGGATTTTCACCGCATTCCGATATCCCTACGCATGAAATGCTTATAAAAATAATACAGAAATAAGTATAGAGCGGATCGTTTATTTTGTCAATCCTGTGTCAAGACGTGTGTAATTCATAAGTGATAATTTCACCCCTAAGATTATCAAGGGAAAATTATACCCCTTTAATAATAAGGGATTCCTTTACCCCCTTACCCCTCCAGGGCCAGCGCATATAAACAAAAGGGTCCGCGAATGACGCGAATTAACGCGAATTATGGAATGACCACCGTGCTTAATGCGCAAAAATGAGCGGGTATAATGATAAAAAATCCACCGATTACGCTGATGTAACGGATTTTAGCGCATGATTCCTTCTTAATCCGTGTAATTCGCGTAATTCGTGGACAAAAATTTTTATGTGCCCTCGCCCTGGATGAGTCCGGGGGAATACTTGACAGCTTCCGTCCTTTTTTCCATCATAGAGCAGCTATGAATGATCTGCTATGTAATAATCCGGTTATGAAAATCGCATCCCTGAAAAGACCCTATCTGGAAAGTTTAACCACCCATGAATTGGTACGCTTAGCGGATGGTTTCGGTATTGAGATTCCTCCGGAATTGGAGCGCGTGTTTATTATTACGGAAATAATCGATATCACCGCTGAGTATGCGTTCAATGAGTCCGGCTCAGCGCCCCGGGAAAATCCTCCCCTCAGGGAAACCGCTATTCCCGAACCGGTTTCTTTGCCGAAGCAGTACCATATCACCTTTATTGAGGTGCTGCTTAGGGATCCCCTTTGGGTTTTTACCTTTTGGGAAATCAAAAGCGCTGAAAAGGAACTCCATGAAAATGCCGGGGATTTTAAGGGCTATCAGCTCAAGGTGTCCCCGCTGGACCCTGCAGGCCGTTCGTCGAAGGACGATTCCTTTACCGTATCCGTGGGTGCCGAGGATACCGCCTGGTATCTGGGCTTTCCCCCCGGAGGAGGCCGTTTCCAGGTGGAACTATGTGTGCTGCGGGGAGGGGAATCCCTGGGGCTTGCGGTTTCCCACCCCTTTACCTTGCCTCCCTGGTTTAATCCCGCTAAGCCGGGGAGTACCGCGCCTTTGATCCGCTTATCCGGAGTTGAAGATTTCCAGGTACTCCGTAATGAGGACAGGCTTTCTCGTATGAAGGCAACGCGGTAATACCCGCAGGATAGTTATATGCCTACCCGTCACGTCATTTCGATAGTACTCAACGCCCACCTGCCTTTTGTTCGGCATCCCGAGCTGCCCCAGGCCTTTGAAGAGCGATGGTTTTTTGAAGCCCTCTCCGAGACCTATCTCCCCTTACTGGAAATGTTCGATAGGCTCGACGCGGATCGTATTCCCTTTAGGCTGGGACTTTCCCTGTCCCCGACCCTCTGTCACATGCTGAGGGATGAACTGCTCCTGGAGCGGTACCTCGAATATATCACTAAACAGATCGAATTTGGGCTTAGGGAAATGGAGCGGACCCGGGGAGAAGGGGAACTGCACCACCTGGCGAAACTGTTTTATGATAAGGCCGTGGACCGGCGGATCTTATTCACTGAACGCTACGAGGGAAATATCCTTAAAATATGTGATTACTATCAGCGGAAAGGCCGGCTGGAGCTCTTAACCACCGCCGCTACCCATAGTTTTTTACCGTTTTATACCGCCCATGCCTGCGCGCTTCAGGCGCAGTTTGAAGTGGCCCTGGCTTCCTATCGGCTTCATTTTGGGAAGTCTCCCCAGGGGTTTTGGCTCCCCGAGTTCGGCTGGGCCCCGGAATTGGAACGGTATCTGCGCTCCTATAATTTCGCCTATACCCTGGTGGATACCCATGGTCTGATCTATGGAAAACCGAGCGCGGCTAAGGGGAGTTTTTATCCCATCAAAACCCCGCTGGGGGTCTTCGTCCTCGCCCGGGACTATTACGCCTATCACGCTATCGCGGATAAGGAACAGGGGTTTTCCTATGCAGGGGTATACCTGGATCTGCATGAGGATGTGGGATATGAGCTGCCCTCTGAAATGGTAAAACCCTTTCTGGACTCAAACGGAAGCCGTACCCAAACCGGGTATAAATACCTGGCCTTGGGCTGTCTGGATCGGAAGAAACACCTGTATGATCCGGTGAAAGCCTCGGAAAAGGTCAAAGAACAGGTCCATGCCTTCCTGGACGCCCGGGTTTCCCGGCTTGAGGCCGCGAAAAACTATATGGAAGAAACCCCCATCAGCCTCTGCGCGTACAAGGCGGATACCTTTGGCCGTCTCTGGTATGAAGGCCCTGAGTTTCTTGAAACGCTGTTTCGAGAGGGAACCAGCCGGGAGGATATGCAGTTTATGACCCCGGCGGAATACCTCTACAAACAGGACGTTACCCAATTTCAGACGGTGGTTCCCGCATTTTCCTCCTCTGGACCGCATGGATACGCTGAAATGTGGCTGGATGCCTCCAACGATTGGATCTACCGCCACGCGGTACGGGCGGTGGAACGGATGACCGAACTGGCGGATCGCTTCCCCAACGAATCAGGCATCAAGGAGCGGGCTTTAAACCAGGCTGCCCGGGAGATCCTCTTAGCCCAAACGTCGGACTGGCCGAAGCGCTTGTACAAACAAGCATCCGTCGAGTATGCCCGAGCGCAGTTGGAAGGGGCATTACGCAATTTTACCACCATCTATGAGGCTTTGGGCAGTAACTACATCAGTACCGAATGGCTTACCACGCTGGAACGGCGGCATAATATATTTCCCGGCATGAACTATCGGGTTTTTCGCCGAAAACGATGATTTTTTCATCCAGGGCGGTTTGGCGGGGTGTAAGAAAAGCGGGCGTGGTCGAACTGGCATCCGCAGGCAAGCCTTATGATGAACGAGCGGTTCCTGCCTGGCCGACATGGTACCAACGCCTTGATTATTCAAGCAATATAGCGTATGTATAAAAAATAAACGCAACTGAGCAGTCGGTCGAAGAGCGCATACATGCATGGTTAAGGAGAAAGACATGGGTTTTCGTAAAAAAGTAAAGGTGTTGCTGGAACAGGGCACCCAGGTTTCAAAAGAATTGGCCTCCAAAGCCGGAGAAAAGGCCCAAGATTGGGGTGAAAAGGGGCTGCAGGCTTCCAAAGACTTGATGAATAAAGCCGGAGCCAAGGCCCAAGACTTGGGAGAACGGGGGGTCTTAGTCATCGAGATCAAGCAGCTTAAAGGGCAGGTGCAGAAGCTCGTGGATACGCTTGGTCTTACGGCCTACGAAGCTTTAGTTACCCATGAGGCTGAAAGTATCAGCGTGGGCACTCCGGGGATCAAAGAAATTCTCGATGAAATCGCTTCCATAAAAGAAACCATTGAACAAAAAGAAGGGGAGTTGCAAGACCGGAAGGAGCGCTAACTGCCGTCGTATCCTGCGACGTTAGGAAAAAAGGTACGGCGGTTCCTCCGTACCGGTATGCGCTGGTTTCACGGTAAAACTATTCCGCTGGATCGGCGAAGGTCCATAGCGGGCTATGTTTTCCCGGTGTTCTTTGGTGGGATAGCCCTTATGATTCGCGTAGCCGTATTCCGGGTAAAGCTGAGCATAGTAGTTCATCAGTTGATCCCGGGCGGTTTTGGCCAGGATCGAAGCGGCCATAACTTCCGGAATAAGGCTGTCTGCCTTGACCAAGCCGCGGCAGGGGATGGGAAGCGATGGAACCTGCTTGCCGTCAATCACCGCTTCGTCAAGCTCGAGTCCCCCGGGCCATTGCAGCAGCATCGCTTCAAAGGCCCGTTTCATAGCAAGGAGGCTGGCTTGCAGAATATTGAGGGTATCGATTTCCGTCACTGAGGCCCAACCAATACCCCACCCTAAGGCCCCCTCGCTAATAAGGACCCGTGCCTTTTCACGCCGGCTCGGGGAAAGTTTTTTTGAATCCCCTAAACATCCCTGCGGAAAGTCTGCGGGGAGCGCCACTGCGGCAGCGCAGACCGGGCCTGCCAGGGGTCCCCGGCCAGCCTCATCAATTCCGCAGATCACCTTGGATCCGGATGCATCACCGCCAAAACATCCCGCAGTCCTGGATCCGGGGCAAAATAGTAGGTTTCCAGTTCTTCTGGGGTCAAGCCTACCAGTTCATGGCTCATATAGTGGATCCACCGATCTTCGTCTTGGATCGACACCTCATGCTTACGGCACCAGAAATCAGGCTGAATGGGAAGCTGTTCGGGTTTATCATAAAAGTATTTGTAATCATGCACCGCCACCTTAAGATCCTTCCGGGGTATGCCCCGGGCCAGAATGATATCCGCCAGGTGATTGATGGTACGGCCTGAATCAAAAATATCATCCACCAAGAGCACCTTATCCCCCACCCGCAGGTGTTCCGGGGCATAGGTCCAGCCTTCAACCATGATCTGGTCTGACTGGCGAACATCCGTATAGGAACGGGCCACCACCGCGGCATAATATACCGGCCGCTTCCCCTTACAGACCACCTTAAAATATTCGCTTATCACGTTCCCCAGATAGGCTCCCCCTCGGAGAGAGACATAGATAACCTCCGGGATAAATCCGGTCTGATAAATCCGATGGGCTAATTTAAGCGCGTTATTCCGCACCGCCTCGTAGGAAAGGAATTCCTTAAACATGAGAGGATTATACTAAACAACGGAAACCAAGACAAGCAGGTTCTCAGGGAATTCCAGGGCGCACGCATTATACCTTCTAATTCCTTATAGGATAAGGAGTTACCCCTGGTAAATCCATAAAGCTACTGAACCCTTATGCCTGATACGATAGGAAATATTTTTTTAATGTTCTGACGCTGCAGGAAATCAACGGTGAACCCCCGACCACGGACAAAACAAATACCCATGCTAGCGGGCGGACTAACTAAAAGGGGTGGAAGATTTTCTCCTCCACCCCTCCTGGCTGTCCAAAGGGTTTCTTCAGACCTGCTTCTTGCGCATCCAAGATGCGAATTAGTAGTCCATGCCTCCCATACCGCCCATTCCACCGCCGGGCATAGGGGCGGCTTCTTTCTTTTCAGGGATGTCCGTGATGGCACATTCCGTGGTGAGCAGGAGGCTGGCGATGGAAGCGGCGTTCTGCAGGGCGGAACGGGTTACCTTGGCAGGATCGATGATACCAGCTTTCATCATATCGACCCATTCCATCTTGGCTGCGTCAAAGCCGATCCCATTCTTTTCGCCTTTGGCCTTGTCCGCGATGACCGCGCCGTCTAAGCCGGCGTTTTCTGCGATCTGGCGGATAGGTTCCTCCAGAGCGCGTTTGACGATCTTAAATCCGACCTTTTCATCATCCGTGAGGCCCGCGGTATCGGCTTTGTCCAGAGCAATGGCCGCCTGAATCAGGGCAATCTCCCCGCCGCTGACGATCCCTTCTTCAATAGCTGCACGGGTAGCAGAAAGGGCGTCTTCAACTCGGTGCTTCTTCTCTTTCAGTTCTACTTCAGTAGCGGCCCCTACATTGATGACCGCCACACCCCCGGCCAGCTTCGCAAGCCGTTCCTGGAGTTTCTCCCGGTCGTAGTCCGAAGTGGTATCCTCGATCTGCGCCTTGATCTGGGCAATCCGGTCCTGGATTTCCTTGGGTTTCCCCGCACCGTTGATGATGGTGGTGTTATCTTTGTCAATCTTGACGGTCTTGGCCTTACCGAGCTGGGAGATTTCGGTGTTTTCCAGCTTGATCCCCAATTCTTCGGTGATGACTTCCCCGCCGGTGAGGATGGCAATGTCTTCCAGCATGGCCTTGCGGCGATCCCCAAACCCCGGGGCCTTAACCGCACAGGTACGGAGCGTACCCCGGAGGCTGTTCAACACCAAGGTAGAAAGGGCTTCGCCGTCCACATCTTCCGCAATAATGAGCAGGGGTTTACCGCTCTGGGCAACCTTTTCAAGGAGGGGAAGCATATCTTTCATAGAAGAAATTTTCTTGTCGTGGATGAGGATATACACCTCTTCGTATACGCTGGACATGGTATCCCGATCAGTTACGAAATACGCGGAGATATAGCCCCGGTCAAACTGCATCCCTTCGACAAATTCAATGGTAGTGTCCATAGTTTTGGACTCTTCCACGGTGATAACCCCGTCTTTGCCGACTTTTTCCATAGCATCCGCAATGGTATTACCGATTTCGCTGTCGTTGTTGGCCGAAACTGAAGCGACGTGGGAAATTTCTTCTTTGTCTTTAATTTCCTTGGCATTTTTCTTGATTTCCGCGACCGCAATCTCCACTGCTTTGTCAATACCCCGTTTCAGTTCAATAGGGGTCATGCCGGCGGCCACTGATTTGAGTCCCTCTTTAACCAGGGAGTAGGCCAGCACCGTAGCGGTGGTAGTGCCGTCTCCAGCCACATCATTGGTTTTGGTGGCCACTTCTTTGAGAAGCTGGGCTCCCATATTCTCATAGGGGTCTTCGAGTTCCACTTCTTTTGCTACGGAAACGCCATCTTTGGTAACGGTGGGGGCTCCAAATTTCTTGTCTAAGAGGACATTCCGCCCCTTAGGCCCGAGGGTTACCTTAACGGCCTTGGAAATCTGCTCAACCCCCGCGAGCAACCTACGGCGGGCATCTTCGTTGAACAACAACTGTTTCGCCATTTTTCTTTTTCTCCTCTATTTACCGGCTCATTCAATGGGAAATTTCCCATTGTGTCCATACAGCGCTTCTCTCCTGCCTGCGAATAAACCGGTATGATATGAAATGGATTATCGCCTCATATCGTGTGAGGCTTTTTTATAAAATACTAAATACCACGCCCTCCGGCAAGACTAAAAAGGGCTATACCGTGAATTTAAGGGGCTAATCGCGGCTATCCGAACATGGACAAACCAAGCCCGTTCCAGTATACTCAGGAATCTCCATGATCTCCTTGAAGCGGTTGTTTCATTCTAAACTTTTCCTGCAGGCCCTGCGTTATTCGGTCCCGGTGCTGCTCGGGTATGGCGCTATCGGGATTGCCTTTGGGCTGCTCCTGGTTGACGCCGGGTATCCCTGGTGGCTCTCCCTGGTGATGGGCCTTATCATGTATGCTGGGGCTGGTCAGTACCTGGCGGTAGGACTCTTTGCTGCCGGGACCACCCTGTTGGAGGCGGCGCTGGTGCAGTTGGTGGTGAATGCCCGGCATATAGCCTATGGTTTTTCCATGCTCAAGCGGTTTAACGGGGCCGGGGTCTCCAAGTATTACCTCATCTTTGCCCTGACCGATGAAACCTTCGCCTTGCTCTCTGCCCTGCCTGAACCCCAGGGACCAGGCAGGGGCGCTCCTGGTCTTGGGGACCATACTCCAGAGGAGCGGCGGAGGTTCATGTGCTGGGTGGCGCTGTTGGATCAAGGGTATTGGGTTATGGGTTCGGTAATCGGGGCGGTAGCAGGTTCCCTCTTGCCGTTTACGATGCAAGGAATCGGGTTTGCCTTGACCGCGCTCTTTGTGGTGCTCATGATCGAACAGATCCTCCAGGTCAGGCAGGCCTGGGTTTTCTTGATTGCCGCAGCAGTGGCGGTTCTCGCGGTTTTCGTGCTTCCTTCCCGGCTCTCCCTGCTCTCGGCCCTGGCGGTTTCCCTTGCCCTGGTGCAGGCGCTGAAGAGGCGTCCGGTGAGCGCGGCGCCATGAGGGTAAGCATATCCAGCGCCCTGGTCTTAACCGCGATCATGGGGGGAGTCATCTTTTTCTGCCGGGTCTTCCCCTTTATCTTCTTCCGGGAACCGCCGGATCCTCCCGGTGGACTTAGAGAAAAGGGAAGAGCCCTGCGGGGGTCTTTCTTGGAATTGGTGGAAAAGCTGGTTCCTCCGGTGGCTATGACGGTGCTGGCCTGCAACGCGATAAGCGCCCCCTTTACCGAGGGACTCCGTCCAGGAATCCCGGCGCTCATAGCCGCAGGTGTTACCGCCATGGTTCATCTGTGGAAGCGCAATTCCCTGCTGAGTATCTGCGGGGGTACAGCGGTGTATATGCTGCTTGGCACGGTTTTACCCAGGCTGCTCGCTTAAGGGCAGGAAGAGAAAACGCATTGCAAGCGGTATCTGTGGAGTTGCAGGTAAGGTAGCGGTGGGGAAGCGGATATACGCGGCATACCTAAGCCTTGTACTGCGGTCACCAGAACGCCTTGGTGCCGGTGGGTGGATAAGCCGACTATCTACTTTTTTAGACAGATATAGATTCCCATAGGGGGTATTTCATACTTGTCCGGTATGTGATATAGTGGTCTTGATGCGATACTATATACTTACTCTTGTCCTTAATCCATATACAAAGGGGTTCCCGGTATGGACTACATAGCTCTTAGTGAAGTGGTATTTTTGGGTTTTTATGTCACTCCCGGCCTTATAAAGTGGATGCATGATGTCCTCGATCCAAATGAGACGGGTAGTTATTTCCAAAATCGCATAATTTTAAGGGATGCCCTATGAATCCTGAAGACCTGCTTGTCGCTTTTGGAAAAAATATTTTTGACCGTATCATTGAAGACACAAATCCCGGAGACGACTTTCTTCTATCAATTATAGACCCTGATACATTCGATAAACTAAAAGAAAAAACCGGAGATTTTCAACAAGTAGAAAATGCGCTGAAATATACAGGCAGACTGAGCGGCGTCCCGTATGACTATACCTCAATATCGGTAGCTTCATTGCAGGTGTCGTTGATTTATTCTGATATAAATATAACTGATGACAGTTTTTATTCAAGAGTGAGAGCGTACTATCCAAATTTAACAGATAACCTCGATATACTAAGGTATTTTGAAGATTTTCAGGAACAGTTATGGGAAAAAGTAAAAAATGTTTTTTTAAGAAAAGAACGCCACCTTCGTATACCTTCACGAAAAATAGGTCCCGGCAGGTATGTTCAATTTCCAAAATCCCAACAGCTTATTCGCTGGCATGAACTAGTTGAATATGCGGACAAGTTTATTGAAATTAAACTTGAGCCGGGCAGGATCCTGTCGCTCGAAGATTTTTGTAATAAAGTACATATAGAATACACAGATGATTTTTCTCGTGAAGAAAATGAAGTAATTCAGAAAATAGTGTTTTCCTTTTATAATAAATGGGATGGTCGCCGAACTGATGAAATAAGAACCCATAGATTTAAAACGCAGAATTCAATAACTGGAAAATCAGCCCGGCAGCCCCCAGAAACAGAATTGACAATTAATTTCAACTATGAAGGGGTATATATTTACAAAAATGACCGTAAAATATCA
>JAISPY010000110.1 GCA_031274565.1 Treponema sp. | reverse complement strand
CAAATGGCAACAGACTCTTCCACCCGCTGCCGCCGGCAGACTGCTTCACAGGGCCGAGGACAGATCCGGCCCAGAATACCCGGAAAGGGGGCCTGTTCCCGGATACGCAGCGCGGCTTCCGTGGCCTTTCCCTCCCGAATCAGGGCCAGAAAGCCCTGGATGTCAATCCCTGAAGGACAGGCGCTCTGGCAGGGGGGAAGACAGTCCCCACAGTGGTCTGAAAGCAGCAGGTTGATACACATCCTGCGGGAGGCTTCCAGTTCAGGGTCTTCTACGGTTACGGCCATACCTTCCCGTACTGTGGTGGCGCAGGAGGGCACCAGGTTTCCCCGTCCTCCTTCGACCTTCACCACGCAGATAAAGCAGCTCGTGAAAGGTTTCAAATGGTCCGCATGGCAGAAGGTGGGAATGTCGAACCCCGCCTGACGGGCTGCCTGAAGAATGGTCGTCCCTTCCTCGCTTTGGACCTGCTTATTATTGATAGTCATGGTAACTATGGACATAGTGTTATACCTCGATGTATGGGGAAGCGCCGTGGAACCAGCCGCCTGCTTGCTTCAAACGGCCCCAGAGCCACTGGGAGCACCGGAAGCGCTTCAGCGTTTTACCGTACCGCCATGGCATGAAACGTACAGGTTTCCCGGCACAGGCCGCAACGGGTGCAGAGCCGGGAATCAATATGATGCAGGGCTTTCTTTTCTCCGGAAATCGCCTTAACCGGACAGGATTTCGTACAGGTCCCGCAGCCAACACAGGCATCCGCCGCAATGGTAAACCGGATCAGCGGCTTACAGACCTTGGCGGGACACCGTTTTTCCGTAATGTGGGCTTCGTATTCCTCCCGGAAATACCTGATAGTGGTAAGCACCGGATTCGGGGCCAGTTGTCCTAGGCCGCAGAGGGAGGTCTTCTTCACATGCCGGGCCACATCTTCCAGCAAAGCCAAATCCTGGTCAGCGCCCTCCCCATTCGTAAACCGGGTGAGTATATCCAGCATCCGTTTGGTGCCGATTCGGCAAAAGGTGCATTTCCCGCAGCTCTCGTTCTGGATAAAGGTGAGAAAATAGCGGGCCACATCCACCATGCAGGTCTGATCGTCCATCACCACGATCCCCCCGGAGCCCATGATAGCCCCGGTGGCGGTGATAGATTCCACGTCAATCGTCGTGTCAAAAAGGCGCTCAGGGATACAGCCCCCGGAAGGGCCGCCCATCTGTATCGCCTTCAGGGGCCGCCCGGTAGAGCTGCCGCCGCCGATACCCTCCACCAGTTCCCGGATCGTCATGCCCACCGGGATTTCCACGAGGCCCACCCGCTTGACCTTGCCCGCCAGCGCGAAGACCTTGGTACCCACGGTTTTCCCGCAGCGGTATTGGTTGAACGCCCCCGGCCCCCGGTTAATGATGAAGGCCACATTCTCATAGGTCTCTACGTTGTTGATGTTCGTAGGGCTCTCGTGGATTCCTGATTCCGCTGGAAATGGGGGCCGGAGGCTCGGCATCCCCCGGCGTCCCTGAATCGAGGCCATGAGGGCGGTTTCTTCCCCGCAGACAAAAGCCCCGGCCCCTTCCTTGATACTCAGGTTAAAGGAAAACCCGCTATCCAGGATATGTTCCCCCAGGAACTTCCGTTCCTCCGCCTCGGCAATGGCGATTTTGAGCCGTTTAATCGCCAGAGGATATTCCGCCCGGCAGTAGATGTACCCGTACCGTGCGCCGGTGGCATACGCGGCAATAAGCATCCCCTCCAAAAGTCCGTGAGGGTCTCCCTCAATCATGGCCCGGTCCATAAAGGCCCCGGGATCCCCTTCATCGGCATTGCAGACCAGGTATTTGTGCCCGCCGGCTTTGCCCTTGCGCCTTTGCCAGGAACGACCACTTCAGGCCCGTGGGAAAGAAACCCCCGCCCCGGCCTGCGAGTCCTGATTCGGTGATACGGGCAATGACCTCGTCGGGGGTATAGCTGGTCAGGCAGGTTTTGAGGGCCTCATAGCCCCCTGCCTCCAGGTAATCCTCAATCTTTTCAGGGTTGATGCGCCCGCAGTTCCGCAGGGCCACCTTGACCTGCCGGGAAAGGTAGTCCTGACCTGCCGCATCTTCCCGGACCCGGTGGGTATGGGGCAGGTCCCCCTGCCGTATGCCCCGGCAAAGCTCCTCGGCGAAGGCCCGGTCCACATGGCCGAAAAGCACCCGCTCCGCACCCTGAACCACCTCCACCAAAGGTTCGGCGTAACACATGCCCACGCAGGAAGTAAGTTCCACCGCCGCAGCCTCCTGGGGGAGGGCATCCTGCAAATAGCTATACACCTCCTTCGCCCCGGCGGCGATACCGCAGGAACCGAGACCGACTAAGAGCTTCGGCTTTGTCATGAAGCCCCTCCTTGGGTATGAGCGCCCGCCGCATACTCCTTGAGCACCGCCTTGATTTTGGCCCGGGTGAGGTTCGCGTATATCCGGTCCCCAATCATCAGCACCGGAGCCAGGGAGCAGCACCCGAGACAGGCCACCTCCTCAAAAGAAAAAAGCCCATCCCCGGTGGTTTCCCCTTCCTGGATCCCCAGTTCCCCGCTTAGCACCGCCGCGAGCTGTTCCGCACCTGCCACATGGCAGGCGGTTCCCCGGCATATCCTGATGAGATAGGTTCCCTGGGGTTTAAAGCGGAACTGGGAATAAAAGGTCGCCACTCCGTAGAGTACTGCAACCGGAATACGGGACTCCTGGGCCACCGCTTCCACCAGGTTCTGGGGAAGGTAGCGCCTGTGCCGCTGGATTTCCTGCAGCAGGGGAATGGCGTATTCCTCCGGTGGACCCGGGGGAACCACTTGTTTGACCATCTCCCGGGCTTCGGTGCGTATTGCTTCGGCGATAGCGGGATCTGCCGGTTCGCCGGTATTACAAAAGACCATACAATCTTCCTTTTTTCTTAAAAAATAACATCCGGGCCGCTAAGGACCCGCGCAGCAATAATGAGCATAAAATACAGGGCATTTTATGCGTGCGCGGGTCCTCAAGTACGGCTGCTGGGGTTCCTCTTTAATGTACGCGCTGAGAACCATACGCGCCTTCTGGGGAAAACCGTTCAAACCGAGAATTTGAGCGATGTACCCGTACAAGATGCGATTGACCGATAGACTGTTTTCACCAAGAGCGGCATTCGATGAAGCGGCTGAAGGGGTAAACCCTCCCATAGGAAAGGATGAGGACTGGTTTGTGATAACACCATGGAGTATCAATGATCTGCATACCTCTATAGTACCTTTTTTCCCTGGTTACGGTCAAATTGTGGCGCGTTTTTTTCCCGGTCGCCGGCTTGCGCATCTGCACAGCACCGCCCTCCGGGTCTCCCCTGCCCTTATACGCTCTGCATTGCCCGGGTTAGCTCATGTATGTGCCTCCTTTGGACTGATACTCGGTAGCCCCTCCTCGGAGGCGATCCCGAGCCATTCCGCTAATTCCCGCAGCCGGTCCGGTATGGGGTTGGCCCATAAAAGACTCAGAATCACCCGGCGGTAGCGCTGTAATGCCTCGGTGTTGGTCGCAGGGCCTAGGCCCTGGTACCACGCCGCCCCGTTGTTGATGATGAGGGGTATGTTGGCAAAGGTCTTCACGTTGTTAAGCAGGGTGGGCTTTTCAAACAGCCCCTGGGCTACGGTACGGAACCGCTTCACCCGGGGCGTCCCCCGTTTCCCCTCAACCGAGGAGGTGAGCGCGCTCCCTTCACCGCCGACAAAGGCCCCAGCTCCTCGGTATATCTCCAAGGTAAAGCTGAAATCCGTTCCCAGGATGTGTTCCCCCAAAAGGCCCGATAATGGCGGTCTGCAGCCGAGATACGGCAATGGGGTATTCCGCCCGGACGTAGATATACCCCCGGGAAGCCCCTACGGCCTTGGCCGCGATGAGCATCCCTTCGACTATCCGGTGGGGGTCTCCCTCCATGACACTGCGGTCCATAAACGCCCCGGGATCTCCTTCGTCACCGTTACAGACCACGTACTTGGGCAGTGCTGCTTGCCGACTCACCTCCTGCCACTTAATTCCCGCAGGGAATCCCGCGCCGCCCCGGCCCCGGAGATTAGCAGCGGTAATCTCCGCGATAACCTGTTCAGCGCTTAGGGTAAAGAGCGCCTGCTCAAAGGCGCGGTACCCGCCGCAGGCGAGGTATTCCTGGATTGATTCCGCGTTGATAATGCCGCAGTGTTCCAGTACGGCACGGGTCTGTTTTTTATAGAAGGGAATCTCTTTCCGGGTTTGGTAGGGAATTCCCTCCCGGTGATAGAGGAGATCCGTACAGATATCCCCTTTGCGGATGGTCTTATCAATGATTTTCCCGCAGTCCTCAAGTTTCACCTGGGTATACAGGTAGCCTTCAGGCTCAATGAGGATGAGGGGACCCATTTCGCAGAACCCATGGCAGCCGCTTTTTTTGATTCCCGTGAGTCCCGAAGGCCCATGAGCGCCTGCAGGCCCCTCCCGCAGTTCCACCGCATAGGGAAGCCCCTGTTCCCGCATAAGATGCAGCAAGCGTTCATAGATCTGTACGGAACCGCTTGAAACACAGCCGGTTCCCGCACAGACGAGGATCTTGCGCTGTTCCGCGGCCAGGGCCTGGGCATAGTGTTCCCGTTTTTCTTGCAATCCCCTTCTTTCGTTAGCTATAAACCCGTTACCCATAAACTGCCTCCGTTGCAAGCCGCCCTTGCAGTTCCTGGAGGAGGACTTTTGCTTTTTCAGGAGTCATGGCCGCATAGACCGCGTCGTTCACCGACAGTACCGGGGCAAGGGCGCACGCCCCCAGACAGGAGACGGTCTCCACGGTAAACCCCTGATCCCCAGTAGTCAGCACGGTTTCGGAAAGCCCTAGGGTTTCCCGGAGAGTTTCAAGAATCGGGACGGCGTTCCGCACATGACAGGCGGTACCGTCGCAGACCTTAATGATAAACCGGCCCTTGGGTTCCAGGGAAAAGTTTTCATAAAAGGTCGCGACTCCGTAAATCCGCGCTTCACTTAACCCCAGCTTCTTGGCCATATACGGAAAAATTTCCGGCGGCAGATAATGGTACGCTTCCTGTACCCCCTGTAAGGCGGGGATGGTCGCACTCGGCGTACCATCCCATGCGGCGATGATAGTATCGATAATCTCATATATACCCATGTATTTCCTCTCGTGCGGTGTTTTGCGACAACGCGGTTAAAAATAATTAACAGTAATGGACTTGGACGGGTTTCCCCATTTTTTTAAGACAGCTCTCCAGTTCCCGGAGCAGCCCTATTTTGTCTCCATATTCTGCCGGGGCTTCCTCTGGAACCGCATCCTGATGCGCGGGATTAACCGCCTTTCCCACATACAAGGTGATCTCTCCGGCTTCATCAAAGAGCATCCGGGCGATTTGGGAAGCCCCGTCTTCCCCGGTATACCAGGGGACCCCATCGTCGGTACCTGCCAGGTACTTCCGGGCATATTCCAGCACCTGGCGTATGGTGATAAGCCCTTCGGTTACCAGATCTACCCCGTCGATTTTGGCCACCGGGGGAATAGCCGGGTCTAGGTGGCGGGGAAGGATCGTGTTTAGCGGTTTGCAAAGAAATGCCGCGGCCAGGAGCGAGGTGGTTCCCCCGCAGACCACATGTTTTCCCTCCTCGGAAAAAAAACTGCCCAGCATCTCCTGAAGCTGCGCGGGATCACCGGGGGGCCGGCTAACAGGTTGATTCGAGCGTATCGGGTAGCGCTCACCGTACCGGCCCCAGGTTTGCTGCGGCGCCCTGCAGCCGGATAGAGGTCTGCGGGCGAGAGGTTCCTTGGGGTAAGACGCTTGTGTAGCATAGCGCCCTCCTTATACATGGTATGATCCGGACCTGGTACGGCCCGGATTCCTGTCAGGTTTCCCTGCCAGATGTTTCAGCTATAAAGAGGAGCATATATGTATTGACCATGAGGCGTCCGAAGACGTATACTTTCTACATACAACGCCCCGCTGGCAGCATAACTTCGTGGTGGAAGGGCTGCTGGCGGGGTTCCTCTTTTTCACCTAAAAGGCTGCCCGAAAATAATATTCCGGACAGCCCGGAGAGAGAGATAAGGAGGTCACTTCCCAACCTCTTATTAATGTAACCAACATCGAATTATTTGTCAATACAATTCGATAAATTTTTTCAATGAGTGAGTCATGGTAAGATCCCCCTTCCGCTCCATAAGAGGCTGTCCGAAAGCGAGGTCTCGGACAGCCAAGAACAATGTAAGAGAGAGGTAAGGAGGTCACATCCTAACCATACTATAAACATACCATAGGGCAATCAGCATGGGAAATATAAATTTCGCATAGGATCATTTCAATATGGATATGCAGGGACAAAGGTTCGAAAGAACCGAGCGTTCTTGGACGCATATATCTTGTCGATAAACCGTTTGTCCAAAGCAGAAAAACAATACCCACGGGGATATATCAGCACATCCTTGCATTGCTTGTTCCCCAACATACACCGCCGCTGGGTCGGATCCCTCTCCGCAAGCCCTTCTATCGTTATTTTTACCCTATTTTGTAATTTTATGTAATAGACCCGTGAACGGTTACTGACGGTGCTTATGGTATCAGACCACAAGCATCTTGTGAAATATAACTATGGCATAGCACTATTCCTTTAGTAATATAGAAGGGGATTTTTTTCTTGTTTTTTTTATCTACCGTACTTCTTGATGGGGCTTACGCAGTACGTTCAAGCTTCCTCTGAGGGATGGGAGGCTATCTGCCCAGCGGGGTAAAAAGCTCTGCGGACAGGTAAATCGAGAAAAAATGTCAGCAAAAAATACCCGGGGGAATCTTCCCGTCTTCTGCATGATTAATTCGAAAGCCTCCTTATGCGTGGTAGGCATCTTGTCAGTTAAGTTTATAATCAGTATATTTTTTCATGGTTTCTTCTATGTCAATAGTTACGTATGAATTCATTAATAATAAAAGCATTATTGGATTTATTCCTTCTTGTATGCAAGTATTGCTTCTTTTTGTATGTTTTTTAGGGTCTTTTTATCATTAGACTTGTTTAAGAACAACCTAAACCTTTCTGTTATAATTTATAATACCGCAAATCAAGGTCATTCTTAGTGAATGCCGGTTACAGCAATG
>JAISPY010000072.1 GCA_031274565.1 Treponema sp. | reverse complement strand
TTCCAAAATCTGACATTTTGGAACTGCCTCAACTTAAAAAAATCATGGTTTTGCCGCCCACATTTCAATTTCGATGAGTACCCCTGGCAGCAGTTTGGTCTCTACGGCAGTACGTACAGGACGGGGAGCGGGGATCAGCTCGGTATACACCTGGTTCATGGCATCCCATTCGTCCAGGTTCACCATAAAGATATTCACCTTGAACACATCTTCCAAGGTACAGTGCGCGCTGGCAAGCTGACGCTGACAGTTTTCAAGGGTATACCGGGTTTGAGCCTGGATGTCCTGGCCCACCAGGTTCCCCTCCGGGTCCATCGCCACTTGGCCGGAAATAACCACCAGCTTTGAGCAGGTGATTTCCAGTACCGGCGAGTAAGGCCCCGCAGTGCGATGTTGGGACGCCCCCGCAGGAAGGCGTTTCGCGTTCTTTTCCATTTTGAGTAGTACTCCTTAGCGCAGCTCTTTGAGCCGCTTGAGAATGATCTCCGTCTCCCCTTCTCTCAGGGACATGGGATTGAGGTAAATGCCGTTCAGGTTTTCGCTGTATGCATAGATCGGCGGTTTTCCCTGAAGCAGAAAGTCCTGTACATATTCCGGGGTGTACCGGGGATCCAGGATTTCCAGAAAAGCCCGGGCAATGGGCTGGCCCGCTTCATTGGGGAAACAGCGCTGTACCCTGAAGGGGCCTTTCCCATCCAGGGCCGTTTGTATGGCGGCAATCTGATCCTCGCACCAGGCATACCGGGCTTTATGATCCATGGACACGTACTGTTTGATCGCCCCATAGAGACCGGCCAGTTCTTCCCGCCCCACTTTCAGCATCCGTCCAATGCCGTAATTGGGAAACCCAATCGCGGTAACCCGGTCCATAAGCTCTTGGCAGCCCACCATAAGCCCGCTGGCCTGGGGACCGCGGAGGTCTTTCCCTCCGCTGAAAAGGGTTATCGAAGCGCCCAGTTCGGAAAAACGCCAGAGGTTTTCCACCGGCGGAAGCTGCGCCGCAGCGTCTACGATCACCGGAACGTCTTTTTCCTTGGCTTTCTTGATCAGCACCTCCAAGGGCAAAAAACCAGGAGCTACCCAGGCGCTGGAGGCAAAATAAATCGCCGCGGTATGATCGTCGATAGCCTGATCCAGATCCGCCTCCTTGGGGGGGAAGATCCGATTCGGGAAAGAAAGCTCCCGATACGCCGCGCCGAGATGCCCAATCACCAGATCATAGGGATTGCGGTGGGCCTTGAACATCAGGATATGGCAGGATTGGATCTGCGCTTTATCCAGGTAATAGAACGGCTTGCGGAGCTTCCGTTCAATACAGGCCGCTATAGCCAGGTACAAGCCCGCTGCCGCGCCGTTGCTCACATAGGCTGCTTCGTTTTTCGTCAGCCTGGCGATTGCCTGATGAGCCGCTTTTTGAAAATCCCGGATGGACACAAAGTTCCGGGCAGCGCTGTTCATCGCTGCCAGGGTTTCTTCACTCATCCGTGAACCGCCCAGAACCGTGTAGGTTCCTGCAGCGTTAATGATGGGATGTACTCCTAATTCATCGTAAATATCCATTTTTTTCTCTTTTTCAGTGCATTAGGACCCGTGCACGAATACAATGCAGGGCATTTTATTCGTGCGCGGGTCCTTAGGGATTCAAAAACCGCGTGATTCCCCAACCAATAGGTCTTTTAAAGTATATAAACCGTCAATATATTGTCAAGTAATATAAAAATTGGGCGTTCAGTACTCGTTTTTAGATTATTTTAAGATATTTTAGGGTATTTAAAGTTATTTATAAGAGAAAAAAGTGAAAAATCCCTTTTTACTTGCATCCATAAGAAAAAAAAGTATATGCTGAGACAGGAGAAGCGGATGCTGGACACTATTATTATCAAAGGCCGTATCGTTGACGGCAGCGGGGGAGCCCCCTACGTCGCGGATATCGGCATTCAGGGTGGAAAAATCGCCTGTATTAAGACCCCGGGCAGCCTTACAGGGGCGCACACCATTGATGCGGCCTATCAGTATATAACCCCGGGATTTATTGACATCCATCGCCACGAAGATGCGGTGGTGTTTAGCCCCGGATACGGAGAGATCCAACTGCGTCAGGGCATCACCAGCGCGGTCAGCGGGAATTGCGGCTTGAGCATTGTGCCTTTTCCTCCGCCTCAGCGCCAGGCTATTGCCTCCTACCTGAAGCCCATCATCGGGATACTGCCGGAGGGCAAGGAATTTGAAACCTTTTCAGGGTATCTTTCCCTCCTGGAACAGGAACGGCTGCCCCTCAATGTGGGTATGCTTATCGGCAACGGTACGATCCGCATGGCGGTGCAGGGTTTTGACCAAGCCAGGCTTTCCCCGGAAGCGGTGCGGCAGGCCCATAGCTATCTTGAGGATGCCCTGCAGCATGGCGCTTTCGGCGTATCTATGGGCCTTGCCTACATGCCGGAAAACTGCTATGACCAGGAGGGCCTTGTGGAAGTCCTGGAACCGATCCGGGGCTCATCGGTTCCCCTGGTAACCCATATCCGGGGAGAGGGGGCCTTGCTGGTGGACGCCCTCAAGGAGCTTATTACCCTGGCGGAAGCGCTCCAGGTTCCCCTGCATATCAGTCATTATAAATGCGTAGGGCGCCGGAACTGGGGGCATCTGCTCCGCAAAGCCACGGAGATCCTGGACCGCGCCCGGGATCGGGGCATCGGGATCACCGTTGACGTCTATCCCTGGACCGCCGGGGCAACCCAGCTTGCCCAGGTACTTCCCCCGGAATACCTGGAGGGAGGACTGGAACAAGCCGCATATCGGCTGCGGGACCCGGTATTGCGGCGGCAGTGCGCGGCTATCCTGGAGCAGCCCCAAAGCCGGTTTGAAAATCAGATTGACCTTATCGGCTGGGAAAATATCATGGTCAGCGCCGTGCATACAGAGCAAAACCAGCGCTTCCTGGGCAAGCGGATCACCGAAATTGCCCAGGAGCGGGGCTGCGATCCAACCGATGCGGCCTTTGATTTACTCGTAGAAGAAGCAGGGGATGTTTCTATGGTGAATTTTATCGCCTGTGAAGCGGATATTATGGCCATTTTGCAATACCCCTATAGCGTGGTCGTTTCAGACTCCATTTATCCTGCGGATGGGCTGCCCCACCCGCGGCAATACGGCACCTTCCCCAAGCTGCTGGCGGAATATACCCGGGACCGACATATCCTCTCCCTGCCCGAGGCCATCCACAAAATAACCTTGGGGCCTGCGGCGGTGTTTTCCATCCCGCACAAGGGGCGTATTGCCGAAGGATACGACGCGGATCTGGTGATCTTTGATCTGGAACGCATCGAAAACCACGCCAGCTATCGGGAACCCCGTGGATTGGGAACGGGCTTGAGCTATGTACTGGTGAACGGGGTTATTGCCAATGATCACGATACCTATCTGGGAACCGCTTCAGGGAAGATACTCAGGCGGCGGGCAGGATAAACGCATAGCAAAATTAAAAAGGGGGGGGTGCGGGGGGCTTTTTTCTAAAGGCCCCCCGGGTTTGGTCTCTTGTTTCTCTTTTTTCTGTTTTTTGTATAGGATAGGGCGCAGGGTGCACCACGTCCGGCTCGTTCCCCAGGAACGGCCTGCTCAGTTTTTTCTCTATGAAGGCCGCAGGGCAGGCATACGGAATTATGCCGTTCTCTGTGTTTATCCTGGCGGGGTGGAGGGGCTTTTTTCTTTTTCTCCTTTCTCGAGGGCTTTTTTCTTTTTTAAGGCTTCTTTTAAGGTTTCAATGTAGGTGGCGATAAAAAACAGATCCTCGTCGGTCATGGTCTCCACCTCTTCGATTATTTTTCGTTGAACCGGGGTTAATGCCTGGGTTTTCTGGGGGGAGATTTTCGGCTCGGCTCCGGTGAGCACCCAGTCTTTCGCATACCCGTGTACTTTCTCGATGATCATGGCCGTTGAATTGGACATCCCGATGTCACCTTTGAGGAGTCTGGAAATATAGCCATCCGTTACATAAATGCTTTCAGCAAATTTTTTTTGATTGATACCTTTTTCCGTAATGATGAGGCGGACCCGATCTGCTATAGCCATATTTACTCCTCCAAAAAACATACTAGAAAAAGTTTACTAAATCAATGAAATCCCTTGACCTGGGGTAAACAACTATATATATTTACTTGTAAATTATTTATTGGAGAAATATATATATGGTAAACAATCGTTGTAAAGACCACATCATCCAGTATGTGCTGGAGGCGTCTCTGGAGGAGACCGAACGGCTTGCGGTCTTCATCAGCCGCTGGAAAACCCTGCGGGCGGAAACACGGGAACCGGAATACGACCCGGCTTTAAGCATACCGGTTCGGGGTTCCGCTTTGCTGAAGCGTCTCCCGATGCAGGAAGAACCCGGAGCATGGGGCTTATAGGGTAAAAAAGGCTGAATCCGGTTTTGCGCCGTTGCAAAGGCCGGTTCATCCCTAAGCCCAAGGCCGGGACTGCTCAGAAAGCCGTAAACCCGCGCTCATCATCGAAACCCATACCAAGAGGACGGTACTGCATGGTATTTTCATCGGGCATTTTTTTGTTTTTGTTCTTGCCCCTCGTGTTGCTGGGCTATTTTAACCCCTTTTGGAAAAGCCGGGCCTTCAAAAACGGCTTTCTGCTGCTTGCCAGTTTGGGGTTTTACGCCTGGGGCGAGCCGGTATTCGTCGTGGTGATGGTGGTATCCATAGGGGTCAACTGGTTTCTGGGGCTTATGATAGACCGCGCCGCTGGCATACGGCGGAAACAGTACCTCATCCTTGGGGTGGTCTTGAACGG
>JAISPY010000071.1 GCA_031274565.1 Treponema sp. | reverse complement strand
ACCTGGTTGTCCCAATACCGCGTTGCGGAAGCGAAAAGACTTCTTAGGGGAACAAACCTGCGCATCTACCAGATAGCAGAAAAAGTCGGGTTCTCAAATCCCTATTATTTCAGCAAGGTGTTCAAAGAATTTACCGGAATAAGCTGCAAGGAATTCCGCAATACGATCCTTCCGGAAAAGCGCTAGGGGAATGAAGAAGAGCGGGAAATAGAAATAGTGAAAACGATTAGGGACGTGCAGGGGGAAACGGGAATATTGAGCAAATCCCTAGGCAGCTTGGAGGCGGTAAGGAGAGGAACCTGATGTTAGGGTAGGGGCCCGCCCCCTCCCACGCCACCGTCTCCTCAGGGTTTAGGGCTCATTGCTCGTTACTCAGCGCCCCGGGTGCCAAAAGGGTTCAACCGGAAGGCGGACCTAGGGTAAACGCCCAGTTGGGGAGCGACCGCCGCCTAAAAACCATCGATAAGGTCACCGGGGGTATAGCGCAAAAGGAGTATGCCTATGAGCAAAAACCTAAGGACGCGCGCCAGTAATTTTACATTTACCCCTCTATGTGGAAAAAACACCTTAAAAATGCCCCAAAAATCCATATTTAGTTTTAAAATTAACATTGCTGGACCCGCGCAGCACTACCATGACTGAATGGTTATGGTAGTGCGTTATTGCGTAAGCCATACGAATAAAATGGGTATTTTATTATATCCCGCTGGCGGTTCTGGCCGATGCGGTCTACGTCCAGGTATAGAAAAAAGCCCCCGGAATTGGTGCTCTGGGTTTCTCCTGATACTCCCCGCTCGCTCTACTATTGTCTTACTAAATCGTACAAGCTATACTAAATGCTATGAAAGACAGAGCGATCAACGTCAAAACGATCAAAGTAAAAAATTCCATCAGTATTGCCTTGTTACTTCCTATTTTTGTTTGTTTTGTCCTATTCGGCCTCAGTCTTATCGCTACGATTACTATGCTCACCACCGCTACTTCCGCAGCTTCATTCAAAGCAGGTATCGATGGGAAGGACAACCTGGTGTACCGCCTCATTGAGGAGCAGACCGAATTACTTGAAAAGAAAGCCCGGTGGATCGCCGAGGATGGGGGAATCAAAGGAGCGCTTACCGCCGAAGATCCGGAATATTTTCAAATCTCCCTTGATAGGATGTGTGCCGCCCTGGATGTGGACGGCATCACCCTGGTGGATCAGGATAGGTATCTGGTTATGAAAAGTGGAACCCTCCAGGCGGAAGGGTTCCGGTATGTCCGCACCATTGTCTCCTATACCGAAGATCGGGACTGTATCACCAGGATGTATTCCCTGGACAATACCCTGGAACTCATCTCCGCCATTCCTATTCTCGATGGGGAGAACCTCCTGGGATACGGATTCATCGAATACAGCATCCTGTCGGACAAGTTCGTGAACGAACTCCAGTCCCTTACCCAATGCGAGATAGATATCTATCAGGGTCCTCAGCACCGGAACAGTTCCCAGGGGATGCCGGGATCTGCAAGCGGCCGGAAAGCCTGGATTACCCCCTTCACCGGTAGCCTCTCTTCAGACCACGACCGGATGATCGATACGGTACTGGGCCTGGGAGAAACCTATCGAGGAGAATACACCACCGAGGGCATTACCTATTACGGGATCCATTTCCCCCTGAAAGACGGTTCCGGTTCCCAGGTGGGGATTATCTCCATGAGCCTCCCGATGGCTTCGGTGGACGAGACCGTGGGTCTTATCAACCGGGTGGTAGGCCCCCTGCTTTTGGGGGGCATAGCCGTACTTTTTGCGGTCTTTATCCTCCTCTTGCGGGGGATCGTCATTGTTCCGCTGCAATCCACCGCCTCCCGTATCGCGGCGGTGTCTGAGAATTTAAGCTCCTCAGAGGCGGACTTTACCTGTCAGATACCGGTAAAAGGGCATGGGGAGATCGCCCTCATCACCAGGAGCATCAATGGTTTCATTGCGTCATTGCGGGGACAGGTGAGCCGGCTCAAGGATACCCAGGGTTCTCTGCAGCGTATTGGAGAGCATTTGGGGGATCGGTCGGAGGAATCGGTTCAAGCCAATACCCGGATCATGGATGCCGCGCTGGATATTAAGGGCAAGACCGATGGGCAAACCCAGTCCTTGGATCGGACCAACCAGGTGCTGTTAAACGCCTCCAGTGCATTGGAAGGACTGACTACCTTGATCCAGGACCAAAGTCACGCAGTTACCGCGTCTTTCACCTCGGTGGAAAAGATGGGGGAAACCATACAGGCCATAGGGGTAGCGGTGCAGGACTTGAAGGAGCAGTTCAACGCCCTGGTGCAGGTGGCGGATACCGGGAAAATGCGGCAGGATACGGTAGATCAGCATATTAAGGGCATCCTTGCCCAGTCAGAGGCCCTGGTGGGGGCCAATACGATCATCGCCCAGATTGCCTCACGGACCAACATCCTGGCCATGAACGCGGCAATTGAGGCCGCCCATGCGGGGGAGGCCGGTCGGGGCTTCGCCGTGGTAGCCGAAGAGATCCGGGGGCTGGCGGAAAATGCCCGAACCCAGTCCCGGGCCATCAAACAGGAGCTTTCCGGTATCGCCCAGTCGGTACAGGACACGGTTCAGGTCTCATCCCAATCCAGGGAAGCCTTCTTGAAAGTATCCCAAGAGATCACTGCCACCGATACCTTCATCGACCATATCCAGAAGGCCATGGAAGCCCAGCAGCGGGCTTCCGCTCAGATTCATGATGCCTTGGACGCTATCCAGACCGCGGCCTCCCGGGTACAGCGTACTTCGGCGGATATGACTTGCCAGATGGAAGCGGTTAAAAAGGAGATGCACGAACTGACCTGCATCGTCCACGCTATCCAGCAGGGGATTATCGGTATGGGCGATAGCGTTAAGGAGGTGAACCATGCTGCGGAAGCGGTGCTGGACCTTGCCAAGGATACCCATCAGAACATTCAAATTATGGAAGGAACCATTGGTTCCTTTAAGGTCTAATTTTTTATTTTTTTAATTTTTTAAAGATGCTCTTTTGGCATGGGTATACATAAAAGGAGCTTCTTTTAAACTAAACCTAATAGTAATAGAAGCATCTTTAATAGAAGGAGTGTAAGGATGAAAAAATTTTTTTTACCGGTTTTGATGCTGGCGGGGAGTATCCTCGCTGCCCAGGACCTTACTATTGATTACCGGTTTAACACCGACGGCCAGAATCAAGGGAATTACCTGAGCTATACCTCCGCCATCAGGTACATTGCCGCGGATAAAGATAGCTTTGACGCGGTTTCAGGGGCTTCCCGGCAGAAATCCACCTCCCTTTTCGCCCCAATCCAGACCGACATCATGGGGCGGGCGACTATCTCCACGGGTTTCCGAGGCCTGCTGCTCTTTCCCCTCGCACCGGATACCATCCGGATTGAGGACAACCTCCATGTTTATAAGGAAGGGACGGTAGTTACCATGGAGTACCTACACCGCGGGACGGCCTACCGGATCCGGACCGACAAGAACGGCAACATCACCTTTCCCCGGGGAAACTATGTGATGCGTACCATCGGGTATATCGAGGG
>JAISPY010000053.1 GCA_031274565.1 Treponema sp. | reverse complement strand
CTAGGGAAGCACTGATTTATTCAATCGAGAATAAATCAGTGCATACTTTAATGTGGTTTTTCGCAGTTTTCCGCAGGAAAACGAGAAAAACAATAGGGCAATGCTGATTAGCGTCAAGTTAATCAGCATTGCCCTAAGGGAACGCATTTTTCTTCTAAGCAAAGACCGTTTTAGGGGGAACGGGGAGAGCCGGTTACGAGATTCCCTGGATCGCCTGTTTCCGCAGGAAATCCAGCACTGCCAACGCCACCGGAGGACAGCCTCCTATAGACGCGGTAAATCCTCCGGTACAGTTCCCTACTCCCAGGGTCCCGGTTTTCCCCTTAAAACCTTGGCCTATACCAATAGGTCCAGAAAGGCGCTTGAGTTCCTGCCGGTTCATACGGGAAAGGGCAAAGACCAGGGCCGCATAACAGGCGCTGCAGGCCTGATCCTCCTGGATGAACGGGACCAGATGCATAACCTTAACCCCTGGATGGAACACCTTCCGGTCTGCTGCGGCGGGTACGGAAAGCGCTTGAATCAGGGCCTGGCGCAGATCTGCCGTACCAAGCCCCAGGTTTTCCGCAAGGCCGAGGTAGGGTATATCCTCTGCCGCATACCCCAACTGAGATGCGGCCCATGCGTCAATGAGCACCGGGTCCCAGGCGGCGGCCATACGCCCCGCAGGAACCGGATTGCCCCCTTCCTCGAAATCCAGGTCCCCGCAGATGCCGTCCATCAGGATAAAATCGCTGCGGACCCGGGTGTTCAGGTGGGCTATGGGTCTATGGAGACCCAAGGTGTGAAAACGTCGCTTCTCCTGGTTGGGGATGAGGCCCTTGTGGTTTTTAAGCGCGCCGGTCAGCATGGTCTGGCAATGGCCCTTGAGCACCGGCAGGTTAATCATAAAATCCACCTCCATAGCGCAGTCGCAGATGGCAAGCTCCATTCCCCGGCAATCATAGGTCCGGCTGTGGTCCTGCTGGGTATCGATAAGCGCGACCCCCGTATCCTGCGCCAGCTTCCGGTACCCGCATACGGTAAAGGCATCCTCTGTCCGCGCCCCTACCCAAGAACCCTCCAGGATCGCCAAACGGGTAAAGCCCTGTTGCTGTAAATACGCGATAAGTCCACGGACTAGCTCCGGATGGGTGGTGGCCCCTTCGCAGGCTGGCCGGGGAACCACCAGATTCGGCTTGAGTCCTATCCGTTTATGCCGGTCCCCGATCCGTTCCGCAAGCCCTGCCGCTGCGGCAAGCCGCAACGCCATGGTTTCAGGATCATCCCCATAGATCACCAGAATTTCTTTTTGCCCCCTCTGATCCGCCGTTTGCATGCTATACCTCTTTTTCTGCTGGTTTTTGGCTTACGACGCCCTCAGGAAGCGTTACCCGGAGTTCCAATACCCGGTGGTGGAGCACTTTTGAAACCGTGATCACCAGATCCTGTAGCTTACAGCGATTCCCTTCATGGGGAAGGCCCCCCAGTTGTTCGAGCATCCAGTTACCTACCGTGGTATGCCGGTGAACCTCCGGCGGCGGAACCGCGGAAAGAAACGGGGCAAAAAAGGTAAGCATATCCTCAAGACTGGTAGTGCCCAATACCGTATAGGTTCGGTCATCCACCTGGCATATCGGTTTCACCACCTCATCGTGTTCATCCCAGATTTCGCCCACCAATTCTTCCAGAATATCTTCGATGGTAATGATCCCCATGGTCCCGCCAAACTCGTCCACCAGCACCGCCATGTGGGATTTTTTTTCCTGTAAGGTTTTAAGGAGCTTGGCGATCTTCATGGACTGGGTAATGTATACCACGGGCTTGATGATGCTTTCCGGCGGATTTCCACGGCGGATAACCTGGTGATGAAAATCCTTTAAGAGCATGACTCCGATGATCCTATCAATCGAGTCCTGATACACCGGCAGTCGGGAATAACCAGTATCGCAGAATTTCCGGTCAATACACTCCACCGTATCAGTACAGGATACCGCCGCGAGGTCAACCCGATGGGTAAAAATGTCATGGGCCATGATGTCATCAAACTCGATAGCCTGGCGGATCATATCTTCTTCCCCTGCGTTGATGCCCCCTTCCTGGCGCACCTCTTCCACAAAGGTCAGCAGTTCCGCTTCGGTAACCTGCCTGCTCCCACTTATCCTGAACAGCTTGAGGATACACCCCTTCCAGACGCGGGTCAGTCGGTTGATCGGTTCCAGGACGAACATCAAGACGCGTAAAACCGGTGCGGTGAACAGGACGAATTGTTCCGGTGCTTCCTTGGCCAGGGTCTTGGGGGATATTTCTCCCACGATGAGCACCGCAATAGTCATTACCCCGGTGGCAATGCTCACCCCCATAGTACCGAAATATCCAACAAACAACACCGTCGCTAGAGCCGAAGCAGCGATATTGACGATGTTATTCCCGATGAGCACGGTGGAGAGGAGTTTATCGTACTGTTCTGTTAAGGCGAGCGCCAAGGCAGCCCGGGTATGTCCCTGGGCGCTCATATTTTTAAGCTTGATCCGGTTTACCGAGGCAAATGCGGTTTCACTAGCCGAAAAGAATGCCGAACAGAGGAGCAAGCCCCCCAAGGCAATGATACTACCGATACTAAAGGGATCCATTTTTTCCCTTAACGTTATGGCTCTTGTCAAGCGCCCTCATACAGAAACCATAAAAAGCGCCTTTTTTCTCAAGGACCTTCATCTTATCAATATAATACTCCAGTTTGGCTCTTCTATCAAGGCGGTAGCAGGATAAACGCATAGCATCCATAGGGGGTGGGGTGGAGGGCTTTTTGCTGCGGCCCTCCCCCTCCATAGCTTCTTTTTGTGGACTGCTGCGAAAAAGCGGCGTATGCTCCGCTGGAGAATACACTGGCCGTACCTGCTGCAGCCGAAGTTATAGAAAAAAAGAAAAAAAATGCGAGGGCCTCAGAAAAAAGCCCTCCGCGTCTCCGAAAATTTTCTATGCGTTTATCCTGGGCTGATGCAGATACGGTCGCCAGGCCGATTTAGGGCAGGGCTTGTATTTTCTGTTTTAAGTCAAGGATCCAATTGGTCTTGTCAGTATTTTGATAGCTGGTAACCGCGGCAGCGGGAACATAAATTGCCGAGAGGAGTTGAGCGTTTTTAAACACGTTGCTTCCTTCTAATACCGGCGGTATAGATCCCAAGGTAATAGCGCTAAGACCAGTACAACCATAGAACGCGTTATTACCTATGGACTGAACCTTAGGCATGGATACCGACGTAAGCGCAACACACTTATAGAAGACGCCGCCTGAAGGACTAGTGCTATTTTCTATAATTTGTACCTCCGGCATATACACCGATGTAAGCTTAGCTAAATTACTGAAAGCGCCATGAATTATAGTGGTTACTTTAGGCATTTTTACGGTGCTGAGGGCGATACAGTCTGAAAATGCGTTGACCTCAATAGTAAGTACCGTATTCGGCAAGATAAGGGATACGAGATTTGCCTTGTTGGGAGCAACTTTGACCGTAACATTGGATATCTTCTCCCCAGTACAGCCGCTGAGGTCGAGGGCAACATAACGGATCAATGCCTCATAGAGGGTTCTCAGGGTATCACCTGATGTGGTCGTCTTTTCAAGATTAATCCCGTTCACCTTAATCCGATAGGGCGTATCCTCCGTATTTTCAGGCAGATCGGTTAAGTAGGCTTTGAGTGCCGCAACACCGGTAAGTTCTGTCATAGCGGGCTCATCAGGCTGCATGGGCTCCTCCGGCTGGGTGGGTGTGTCCGGTTGGGTTGGCGTGTCCGGTTGAACCGGATTCTCCGGTTGGGTTGGCGTATCTGGTTGAACCGGATCCTCCGGTTGGATGGGTGTGTCCGGCTGAACCGGGTCCTCCGGTTGGGTGGGCGTATCCGGCTGAACGGGATTCTCTGGCTGGGTGGGCGTGTCCGGTTGAACGGGATTCTCCGGCTGGGTTGGTGTGTCTGTTTTGCCGGGATTCTCCGGCTGAGCAGGAGTGTCCGTCGTAACCGGATCGTTTGGCTGATCGCATCCGGTCAAAAACAGTATCCCAGCGCATACCATGAGCAACCACAACAATCCGATGGGATTCAAGATAACAGAACCTATCCTTTGCTTTTGATACTTCTGTGCCATACATAGCTTGAACATACTTGCCTCCATGATTCAGAATGAATAGAAAAAATTTTCATAACCATATAGAAAAAGGCGCAGGATCCCAGCATTGCTTTAATATAAGGGGATTCTTTATGGTAATTGGCCAATTTTTTTTGAAGTACGAAAATAGGAAGGCATAGAAACGGCATTGTAAACACGGAAGAATAAAGTTGCAAAACCAAACTAGCGGAGCTAAACGATGCCGTATACGCATATACCACGGATGAAAGGAACGCGCTCCAGTCAATGGCAGACATGAGGCTGCCCAAAAGCTCTATGTCCGTGATACTCCGCAAGCATCCAAGCAGTATCTATCTGCGAGTTGAACCGAAAGGGAACCGGCGGCGTGTATACCGGCAACGAGGCTCAAGCGGCAAGCGCACCAAGACGATTGGAACACAAGCCAAGCCCCAAGCTCGGCGACCATGCGCTCA
The DNA here is from genome assembly GCA_031274565.1 of Treponema sp. Taxonomy (GTDB): domain Bacteria; phylum Spirochaetota; class Spirochaetia; order Treponematales; family Breznakiellaceae; genus JAIRLU01. The sequence goes on along the minus strand of JAISPY010000053.1, from coordinate 528 downwards.
AAGAGCATTTCCGGCAAACACACGCGAAACCACACCAACGAAGCGGGGTAAAAGACCGCTGCGAGCAGATACCCGGCCCAGGGCCAGCGCATATAAACAAAAGAGTCCGCGAATGACGCGAATTAACGCGAATTAGGGAATGACCACCGTGCTTAATGCGCAAAAATGAGCGGGTATTTTTTTTAAGGATAAAAAATCCACCGATTACGCGGATGTAACGGATTTTAGCGCGTGATTCCACTTCTTAATCCGTGTAATTCACGTAATTCGTGGACAAAAATTTTTATGTGCCCTCGCCCTGATACCCGGCCGTGTTTCGATTGATTCCGCACTGTCTAGCGGTTTATCCGCAAATGCCTGTAGGGAAACAAGACCGGGACCGTTGCGTTTACCTTTTTCAGTCACAAACATCCCGGAAAATGCCGATAAAACAACATGGACCAGAACAACACATCTGAAAATTTTGACCGGTTTGTAGAGCTTTTAAACAGCATATTCGAACTCGACAAGGCGGACCTTGACTTCGGC
>JAISPY010000048.1 GCA_031274565.1 Treponema sp. | reverse complement strand
CGGGACCGGTCCCGCTGAGGCTACCGCTTCCCGCGGCAGGGATTCAACCGGCATGTCCCACCACTCATAGACGCTACTACACCCACCGGAGATCAGCAGAAAAAACGCGCTTGCGACTGATGGTATAATCCTTCTTTTCATTGTGCACCCCCTTATTAAGTATAATCTCTTTTTTCAAAGAAATGAGGGGGGAAACCCGGCTTCCCGGGTCCCCAGGCAGGCGTTAATATTTCATGGTCAGCAACAGATTAAATTGCGCAGGATCCGACACTTGCGCTCCAATCCCTGAGGTAACCACCAGCACGTCCGCGGCAAAGGACTCGTTGAAGTGAAAGGTTAAACCAACCCCCAGGTTTGTCGAGGGCAGCATTAAGGTTCTATGCACGGTGGTTGTATCATTTTCGGTGATCGTATCGGTTGTTGCGTCATCACCAATCGTGGTCGTTTCTTCATAGGTCAGCACGTTAATGCCGACGCCCAGGTTGATGGAAAAATGATCCGGAATCAGCTTGAAACTTAACCCCAGCCCCAGTTTTGGGGCCACTATAAACTGGCTCATATTGTTCGTGTTTTCCTCGGGGTCAGTTGTATCGCCGCCAGTCGTAGTCGTAACTTTCTTCGTGGTATTATAGGTATTGAACGCCATGTTTATCCCCAGATTCACGCCTGCGGTGAACCGGGTACCCATATCAGCGCTGAACTTAAACGCGGGGACTACCTTCATCCGCATATCCCATATTTCAGTCTCCGTGTCCACAATCTGCTCCTGAGCCGCCCCTGCAGTGTCAATAACGGTGGTTACGATTTTCCCCACCGTAGCAGGCAGGGTGTTGTTTGAATAGAGCCGGAAATTCAAGTCATAGTCGATGAGCAGTTCCGAATGGATCCGCGGATCCTGAGAGAAGTCAAAGCCCAGGGAGAGCCCCAGGGCGGGTTCAATAAAATCCCCCAGGTAGTTGTCTTCGGTATCAATGATATACGTAAGTTTGGTTGACTTTTCTTCCTCGCTTGTGGGGGCCGCAAAAATAGAGGAACTGCCCGTCTTCGTACTGCTGTATTGATGAAAATCAAGCCCAGCGCGCAGGGCAGGTTTAACCAGGATAGAACCTGCGGTGATTTTTCCCCCAAATTCAAAGGAGGGCCGCATACTACTGATAAACTCCTGATCAATCCTGATATTCCGCAGGGGAAGGGGGTACCTTCCATCTACAGATATTAAGGGTGTTGTTGGATCAATGGGATTGTATACAATATACTCCTTCGTTTTCTCATACAACGGATCATACCTGCCCTGTAAATACTGGGAAAAGCCCAGCTTCAAGCCGTAATTCCCGAATCCCAGGAGGACGCTGATATCGTTTTTGCTGATAGCCGTTCCCGGAACCGCCTCTCCATCGGTGTTGACAATACCGTGGGTCGTGTCCTGCTTGTCGTTAGCGTCGGTTATCTCGGTGTCCCGTTTCAAGATGCTCTGGGATTCCTGATTGGTAATCCGGCGGTAGAGATCGTCTATGAGACTTCCCCCGTAACAGACCCCCAAATAAAGGGAACCGATATTCCGGGCATACCCCAGGTTAAACCCCCGTGGGTCTATCCCCACATACCCAAAAGAATCCCGGATCGTAACATTCCGAAACGCATTGACCGACATGAAATTGTCTATATCATTGGTAAGGGCCCCAAGGCTCGCCTTGAAGGTTCCTGACTCCGGTGCATAGGGGGCGATGGTAACATCCTCTCCCCAGACCGCAGCGGCCCCAAGCGCCCCCCACAGGGCTATCAGCAGCCACCCGTTCCAACGCAATTTTTTCATAACAAACTCCTTTATCATCAAAATGATCCCCATGATACCATAGGGAAAAGCGCTTTGTCATAGGGTTCTTTCGGGCCGCATCCCACGCCCTAAAAGCCGGCGCGCAGCCCGAAAGACACCCCTAAACCGCTCAGCTTGAAACTCTCCGCAAGCTCCTGGCTCCGCAGATTCAACCCCAGATTCAGTTCCACCAGCCGCAGATTGAGGGTAAGCGCCAGATGGTGTTTCCAGAGCAGTTCCCTATATGCCGAACCGCCGTTGATCGAAAGCAGCCGCCCCAGATTGATCTGCCCTTCAAGACCCGCGTTAAAACAGGGAAGCGATCCGTAGAGGGTGAATAAGGATAAACCCGCGTTGGGCCGCAGCACCAGAAAGTTCTTTCCCAAAAGTCGGATATGGGCGTAGAGATCAAACCGCAGCGGCCTCGATACAAAGATAACCTTACCTTGGTCATACAAAACCGTAGGGTCTTCTATATTGAGGATCTCGTCAATATTCCCGTTAAGTAGTTGATCGAATAAGCTCCCCTCGTCCTCTCCGGTCCCGTTGTTAAACCCGAAAGTGGCGCTCACCTGGGCCTGGGAATGGAGCCGGGAGGACCCCAGGGGAATATGGCTCAACAGAAGGCCGGCGTCCAGGAACGATGTAAGCGCATATTCCGCTCCCAGGGAAATATCCGTGCCCAGCGCCCCGGACCCCATGAGCTCGGACAGATTGCTTGTATCTATGCCGAATTCTTCACCCTCCCCCAGGCGTATCGGACTGTAGACCTCCATCGCCAACTTCCCGGAGATGCTGACATCATTAGAGAGGGTTCTCACCGAAAGGCTTATGTCCGGCTTGGGGATATAGACAACCGGCAGGAAGATCGCCGGATTCACCAAAAAGCGCAGTTTTCCAAATTGCCTTTCAAACGTAAACCCCGCGTCCGCAAAGAGGCCGCCCCCGAAAGCCAGTTCAGTTTTGGACAACCCAGAGCGATTCCCCCGGCTTAACAGGGCAAACAAGCTTTTGGAAACGCTACCGTATGCCAGGCCCTCAAGACCGGCAGACAGCCCAACCGAAAACGTTGCTCCCTGTATATTCAGAAAGGTTTGAGCTGAAACATCCGCGGCAAGGTTAAAATCATACACCCCCATCTCGTTGAAATTCAGGCGGATGATCTTGTCGTCGTTAAAAATATCGCGGTACCCAAGATAGTTGTTGGCAAACCCGCTCTCCAGTTGAAAGCCCAGCTCAACATACCGGCGGGGCTTTTCCGCCCAGAGGCATCCCACGACACAGACGCACCATAACAGCCCCATACCTTTTTTCATGCTTTTTCCTTATTTTCCCTATAAATCAATTTCCTGTTCGATCTTGCCCTCCACCGCTATCTTGAGGAAGATACTAAAAGGGTCGTCCGCGATAACACGTTTAATAGAAAATTCCGTGCCTTGGGGAATGATAATCTCAAAAGCCGGAGAAAAGGGATAGTTCGCGGGCTTTTTCAGGTCTTCCCGGCTCAGAAGCACGGATCCAGCCACCCCGGTCATACTAATCTCGCCCAACGCCGCCGTCTTGCCCGCCTCCTTGCCCTGGCTGTTGGCATAGAGGTATACCATCCCGTCAAGGCCCAGGGCGTTATGGATCGTCATATCCACACTGATGCGTTCTATGAAGTCAAAGGCCTCTGCGGACGCATCCGCGCTCTCGCGGCCAAACATATCGGCGGTCCCGAAATCCGGCATCGCAAAACCATCCATATCCTCAGCCACGTCAATATCGTCGGTAATCGTAAACCGTAAGGGAAGGGCCATCACCAGCGCGGCCTTAAAGCCAAGACGGTCCGCCTTGAGCATATCGGGATTCACGATACATTTACCTATCTCAATTGCGTAGTTAAACCGGAGATTTTCAGGATAGGCGTTGAAAATAGCCGTGAGGTCATCGGTTTCAAAGGACGAGGGCAGGGAAGCAAGCCCCTTGGAAGGCCGGTACTCGGTTTTCGTGGCCTCAAAGACCGGAGGCGACGTGGCCGTGAGGGTCTCGTGCTTGTTTTCCAGGGGCGTGGGCTCTCCTTCGCCGCTTGCGGCGCTGAGGGCCAGGGTAATATTGCCGTTTGTAAACCACGGCGCAGGCCCGTCCAGATACAGGTAGAGCGGAATGGTGTCAAATTGGAGTTTCCCGTTAAAGAGCGACGTTTTCAGCGGCGCGAGATCGATCCCCTTTCCGCCCCCGCTTTCCTCGGGAAAAGAGCCGCTCGACGGAATATCATCCCCAAGATTCAGTTCCGCCTCAGTCCAGTGGAAAATAATCCCGGGCTTAATCGTCATCGCCTTGGTGTCCACAATGTCCTTGAAACCCATGGAAATGGCAATGTCAATCGTTATTTTCCCATCCTCCGGCTCCAGGGAAAAGTCCCCGCCGGTGAAGGTCAGAGGAGAACCCAGGGTAATGTCGCGCTTTTCTTTGGTAACGTTGAGGTTCAGCGCCTGAGAGACCATCGTAATGTATTCAGGCTTGGTCTGGCTTCCGCTGCAGATAAGGCTGAGCCCTGAGTTGCTCCCGGTGAGTTTCCCGATTTTATCGTGTTCCAGGACAATCGTGCCTGTGGGCAAATCCACCGGCACCACCAGGGGAAGGGACGCGGGAAGCGGCGGCAGGACCGGCAGTTCCGCGGCAAAGTCCACCCGGGAAGGCAACCCCTCAATCGCGCTGGAGCTCACGGTCAGCACGTCCCGGTATTCCTTCAGATCGAAGGTTTTGTCCACAAGCATCTGGTACATCACGAATTTCCGCACATCGCTCTCCGCGGGGTCCACGTAGGTGTAAAGCTGGTCAAGGCCGATAGCGCCGGGATCGATGTTCATCGCGTCCTGGAGCGCGGTCCCCAGGTTGATGTCCGATCCCTTGAGAGGGTCCCCCAGGGGGAGATTGATGGTCGGGTTTGCGGTAATCAGTATTTTTTCAGGCATCTGTTCGAGGGGGGACGTACAGGCGCAGAACAACGCCCCGCACCACAGCCACACCGCTTTTTTCATCATGAGTTACTCCTTTTTGTGCTGCAGGGCTCTGCCCTGCAATGCCCCGTCGGGGGATCTTTTACTCGAGTCCTGATTAGTGCGCCAAACGTTCGTCCCCCAGGAGATCCGAGTGAACAAAGCGGACCCCCCATACCCTTTCGGAAGTCATAAGCAAAGGCGCAACGAATTCATGTGGTGCTATAACAGGGGGGATGTGGGGGTTGGAGTAAGCATAACGCGATACTCATTCTGGAACACGGAAGACTCCTCGTGGTCTGTATAAGTGGATCTGCCATGCCTACTCCGTAACCGTCTATGCCGCTCAAGCCCATTCCGCTGACCAATCCCATCGAAACATACCCCTGGGAAGTACGCCGTGCTTCTAGCTTCGAAAAAAAGGGAACCACATTGGAAGGCAGTATACTACCGGCTGATGGCTTAGTCAAGTACTTTCTTGCCGCTCTTACGCCGGCTACCGGAGGAAACGGGACTGGCTTTCCCTTGCGCTGCCCCCTGCTTCCATGCATCCCGGCTCACCGGGAGCATCGAGCCTAAGCAGGGGCGGCGTGGAA
>JAISPY010000045.1 GCA_031274565.1 Treponema sp. | reverse complement strand
TATTGCTTTCTAACCCTTTGCTCATGCAAAACGGTACTGACTCTTTGAAACTCCCGTTCTCCTCAAGCTCCCGGTTCTACCAGGCGTCAGCCATGTCGTCCGGGTCCCGGTTGTTCTCGGGGAAAAGGTCCGTAACGGCCCGCAGATCATCCAGATAGAGATAATAGGTCCCTACGGCTTCCGCCGGATCACATTCAACCCTGAATCCAGTAACCTTAATCCCCAGGTAGTTATTGTAATGATACGTTCGCTGGACAATGCCGCTTCGACCATCATAGGACTGGGGGGGAACCGCTACGGTTAGTTTTTTCCATCCCTGGAAATTCAGCTTGCCCAGGGAAAGTTCAAAGGGACGGCCAAGAGAATCCTGGATGAGGATCTTTAATTCATGGTTATAGTTCCGTCCCACCGCCCATACGGAAATGGTCTTGGTAATCCCCTCAATAGGAATAGGCCGCAGGGGAGTTAGGGTAAAGCTGACATGGCCGCGGTGCAGGAAATCAACCCGGGTACCTAATACATGCACATCGGGAACATTCAACCCCTCTTCTTCCGCTAAAGGCTCTTTCCCCGCAGGGCCGCCTTCAAAAAGCCGAGAACTGATAAATCCGTTGTCCACGGAAATGAATGGACGCCAATACCCGTCGTGTTCGAATTTATCAACCGAAACCTCTTTAAGGTTCTGTTGCGCCGCATCAATACCAATACGGCTCGGATCCGTGGAGCCTGTCTCCTGGGCAAACAACGCCCCACTCAACAAAAGACACAAGGCTATACCGCTTAATCGCTTCATTAAAGGCCTCCCTCACTATTCCAGAGTTCCTGCACCCGAGCAGGATTTGCCAGCGCGTCGCCGTCATAAGGCGCTTCAAAGGTATCCGTGAGCACCTTGAGCTGATCAAAATAAATATAAAAGTTATCTACCTGTTCAGTAGGCGCGGTCCAAATTCGAAATTTGACGAAGGTTAAGGGAGCAAGCCGGGGAAGTACCCGTTTAACCTGGGGGAAATTCTTAGGTATGGCAACCTGTAAGTTTCTCCACCCTTCATAGGCAATCGATCCCAGATCAACCGCATGAATCACCCCTTGATAATCCCGCAAATAGGCTTCGATACGATAATCGAGATTGGAACCCCATACCCACAAATCCAGGTACCGAACCCGACCGGGAATGGGAATTTCCGTGGCCTTTCCCTCTTCATCACCCGCGGCAACCGGATACACGTCAACCCAGTTATAGCCCCGACGATCAAAACGGCCCCAAATACCAAAACTCTTCAGATCCGCCCCGTCCGGATTGGAGCCAAAAAGCGCCGCAGGCCATGTAGCAACATAGGTCGCTTTAGGAAATGAGTCCTCATCGGTTTTAGTGGCAAATTTACTGCCCTCAAGCTTCCAATCGTACTGAGACTCATCATTGTGATCAAACGTCTCCAAAATTTTGGACTCGAGAGCCACCGCCTGCTCATCACCAAAAGCTGCTAATACCGCTATACATGCCAAAAAAATAAGGCAAATAGCCCTGAAACTACCTCGTTTCATCCTATACTCCTTTTCAACGTATGGAACTTTAAGATCAAATAATAGTATACTTATTTATAAGACCTTTGTCAAACCTCTCTCAAGTATATATTACCTTAATCCACTTATGCAATAGTTTTTTACTTAAAGTATACTCCTAGAAAATACTTTTAGAAAGCACTTTTTTCAAACGTCCTAAAACCTCCTTAGTCGCTATTCGCCCTTCCGGGAATACCCATGCTGAAGGAATCGCCCCTCCCTGTTCGTCCGGTATCAGGGCTACCGCCTTCCGCGCCAAAGTCCAGGGAGCATCATCAAACACCAGCTTCACCATCCGCGAACTCAGCGCCGGGTCAATCCAGGAAAATAGAATAACCGGTATCGTAAGATTCCGCTCAAGAACCGAAGTCCCCGCTCCCTGCATTACTATACAGGAAATATACTTTATATCGGCATAATCTTGATGGACCGTAAGATATTTCGGTTCTTTTGTAAATCCTTGTTCCCGAAGCCCTCGGCTAAAGGCTTCCTGGTATTCCGGAGTAAGCCGCTCGTTCTGGAAAAAGAGCACCTCCCCGGGTACACTGTCCTCCCCGTCCCGCTGATACTCGGCAAGAATGCCCGCGCACAGCCCGGCCCGATACAGGTCCAGCATGGTATCGGTCCCCACAAAGATCGTCCCCGGGGCCTGGGGATCCTGGCTCCGGCCCCCCAGGATAATCACCGGCACCTGGGGAAAATGCTCGGCATACCGGGCGGCTCCCTCGTAATACCGGTAGGGAACCAATACCCGGTAGGGGGACCGGTGGGCTTCCTCCAGGGCGAAACTCACCATATCCGGACCCGCGTTTTCTCCGATGAGCACCCGCTTAACCTGCCGCCCAATTCTGAGCATGATCTCGATCCGTTTTAGCTCCGCCCGCCGGGGACCGTAGAGGGTCTCGAAGGGAGTATCCGTAACCAAGAGCACCGGGCTGCACAGGGCATACCTCCCCGCCAGGAGGCCCCCAAGCAGAACGCCTATGCCCAGCAGGAGGAACCGTTTTCTAAACCCCGGAATGCCCATACTTATAACCATACTCGGTCTCGGGAGCTCGGTAAAGTAGGCGGTATCGGGCAGCAGCACGTACTTTTAAACCCCCAGGATTTTGAAGAAAAACAAACGCTCCGGGAATTTCACGGTCCTTTTGTATGCGCTTTTCGCGTACCTGCGGCTGCTCTGGCAAAAAAGCACTTGACTAAACCCTCATGCGGTTGTATAAAAAACTATGTCTCCAAACCGTTCCCCTTTTTTTCCTTTTCTCTCTTTTTTCCCTAGGCCAGAAGCACGGCGTACAGTCCCCGCGAGGACTGGTTTGCCGGGATTGGTCAGCGGAATGGGCTTGAGCGACATAAACCCTATACGTTTGCAGAGCGGCCTGGGCAGGTCCGTTCACGAGGAGGTTTTTATGGTTTTAGATGATTATACGGTTGTGTTTACCCCCCCCCCCCCCCCCCTGCGGGAATAAAACGGGTAATTGTTGGCAAAAAGCCCCGTGCTTTACCTTCGCTGCTCAAAAAAATAGCGCATATACCCCTATCCAGAGTATTTTTGCCGATACTTGGTATCGGTTATCCTCT
>JAISPY010000036.1 GCA_031274565.1 Treponema sp. | reverse complement strand
GTTAGTATCTATCATAAAAAACTCCTTATAGGTTGCATGAACGGACCCATCAAGCCCGCCCCTAGTGTATGGCTGTCTAGCAACGCGGTCCGCTGCCCAATCCCGGTAAAACGTATACCCCCGACCACACACTCCTGGAGAGCCGTGCTTCTGGCCGAGGGAAAAAAAGGGAAAAAAGAACCGCTTGGAGACATAGTTTTTTATACCCCTATAAAGGCGTTTAGTCAAGTACTTTTTTTATCTTTTGTGGCTGAAAAGGGAAAATACTACCCAATGAGTTGGTTTCTTACAGGATACAAGGGTCTACTATTTCCTTGTTTGGGAGGGTATAATTTTCCCTTCTCTTTCATGGGGTTACGCCGGGGAAGTACCGGGGTATAAAGGCGGTTCAGGCCGGAATTTCAAAGGTTAAAAGACACCGAGAAGGCAGCACCAGGGAGGAGACAAGGTAACGAGCGGATGTACCCGCTCGTTGTGGAATATCTAGGGGGCGGTGTTACGGCCCCCTTAATATCAACACTCCAGAAAGGGGTTAGCGTGGAAAGGCCCGAACAGGAGATCACAAACCCGTTGAAAGCGGAAACCCTAGCGGCCCAGATGTACCCTGATGCAATTTGGTTGGACATTGCCCCCGGTATTCACCTGGCCGCAAGCCGTAATCCCCATAGCATGGAAGAAAAAAATCAGACAAACAAGAAAAAACACGGCTTTTATGTAAGCGATATAACGGATGTATTTGAGGATACTCACGCCTTAGAATGCTACGATGATGGTCATTCGTTCACCGAAGAAGACCGATACATTTTTATAGGGCGATTTACCGAAAGCGTTATATGGACGGTCATTTTTGAAGACCGGGGGGAAGCATGTTATTTATTATCGGCGAGAGAAGCGACACCAAAAGAGGAGGACGCATACCATGAACACTACCAAAGAGAGCATAGCTAAAGAGATCAAGGCTTTCAAAAATACCGACTTTTCTGATTGCCCTGAATTAACCAATGAACAGCTTAACCAATTAAAGCCTTCTCACTACAGGCCGCAACAAAGGGCCGTGAACATGGAGAACTTTAAGCCCATAAAAAAAACCGTTTATGTCCGCCTTGACGCCGATGTACTGGAATGGCTTAAAAGTACCGGAGCCGGATACCAGACCCGTCTCAATGCAATACTCCGCCGGGCAATGGTGGAAAGCGAATAGTCCAGGGTATCGGTTTTCTTCTGGAGACTTTTCAGAACAGCTATTCCAGGAATCCGGGGGAGATGCCACCTGAACCCCGGTGAAACGCCTCTTACCCTATCGGGTGCAGCCTCATCGTTCAATCCGTATACGCGAACCAGACCCGGATTTGACCACCTCTATACGGCAGGGTATCCGGGACCGCATTTCCCCCACATGGGAGATAAGCCCCACCATGCGGTGATCCCGCAGTTCTTCCAGAATCACCAGGGCCTGGTCCAGACTCCCCTCATCCAAACTCCCAAACCCTTCATCAATAAAGACCGCATCCAGCCGTACTCCCCCTGAGCGGGCCTGGATAGAATCCGCAAGCCCCAGGGCCAGGCTGATGGAGGCCATGAAACTCTCGCCTCCTGAAAGGGTCGCGCAAGGCCGGGTCTTACCGGTATATGCGTCGAATACCGCCAGATCAAGCCCGGTGAGGCCCCGGCCCGATTCCCGTGGTACATCCAGGATCAGGGAATACCGGGAATCGCTCATCCGTTCAAGCCGCTTGGTGGCAAAGGCCGCCACCTCCTCCAGGTATAAACCCAAAAGCCAGGCGTCGAAAGCCCGTTTCTTGGGATTTCTCCCCGCCAGATCCCCGGCCAGGGCATTGAGCCGTCCGCTCGTGGCTGCCAGGATTTCATACCGTTCAGTGGCTTCCCGGAGCAGCGCCGCGTCCCGTTCCAGGGTAAGCAGTTCCCCCTGGGCCTGGTCCCGTTGGGTTTCGGCTTGTTCCTGCACGTGGGTCAAGTTCTCCAGCCGCACCCTAAGCGCCTCCATGTCCGTTTCCGCAGCGCTGCCGAGAGCCGCTGCCTCGGACCGGATCTGTTCCATGCCGGTTTCCAGTTCAGCCATGAGGGATCGCAAGCGGGAACCCGCTTCCCGCCACTGGCTCAGGGCGCTCTCCAGAGCCTTTGCCGCATCCGGAGCCAGGATAGCCGCTTTCAGTTCTTCCACCGTGGCAAAGGACGAAGCTCCAAGCGCCGTTTCCAAGGCAGTGGCGGCTTCCTGGTATTTCTGGGCAGCGGCATCCCGGTTGAACCGCGCAGCGGTTTCCCGGGCCTCTGCTGCAGCCAGTTCCCGGCCCGCCTTTTCCCGGGCTTCCTGGTACGCCCTAAGCCGCTGCTCCCGTTCCCGGATCCCCTGTTCCAGGGATTGCAGGGCTTTCTTGGGATCCGCCGGACCCAAACCTTCCCCAAACCCCTGTTCCGCCAGGATCCGGCGGTGTTTCTGCTGCATCTCCGCTATAAGCGCCCCAAGCCCCCGCTGTTTTTCCGCACTGACCGCATGATCCTTTTCCGCTTCCCCCAGGGCCGCTTCCAGTTCTTGCAGCCCGGCATATAAACCCGGGACTTGTGCTGCCGCTTGCCGGGCCTCGTTCCGGCGGAGGGTAATCCCTTGGAACTGGGTATGCCGGGTTGTACGAAGCCGGGATACTTCCGATACCTCAGGCATCCCGGACCATGCCGCTACCACCGGATCATCCCCCAAGGGAGCTGCCTCCATAACCTGGGCAGTGGTCTTCATGAGGTCCTGGAGCCGCTGCTGGACCTTGTGAAGCTCCTGGTTCCGGGCTTCCAGGCTCGTCTCCTGGACAGCCACATCCCGTTCAGCATCTTTCAGGGCATGGCGAAGGGACTCGATCCGCTCGTTAATTCCCAAGACCGCTTCCGCCGGCGCCGCAGGACAGGGATGCTCCCCAGACCCGCATACCGGACAGGGTTCACCGGGGACGAGATGAGCCGCCAGATGAGCCGCCATATCCGCCCGTTCTCCCGCGTCTTTTTTCTGTTCCAAGTCCTCTAAAGTAGCACCCAATACCGGAATCCGCTGACGCAACTCCTGCCGCCGGGCTTCCCCCGCGCTGATACGGCTCTGTAAGGTCCCTGCCTCATGTTTGAGGGTCTCCGCTTCTGCGGCGAGTTTCTCCACCTGGAGCAGCTTGTCCTGCACATCCCTAAGCGCTTCCCATTGGGCGTCAACCCCCTGGATCCCTTCCGTGCGGGCATGCAGCGTCTGGAGTTCCTCTTGTTTGCGTACCAGATTTTTTTTCAGGGTCTCTTTTTTCTTGCTCAGGTCTAAACACCGGGCCTGACACGCCGCGGCTTCCTGGCTATTCCGGCGCAACAGCGCTTCTTCCCGGCTTATCTCTAAGAGGGGGGGGCGTTTTTCCTGCAGTTCCCTGAGTTCCTTTTCCAACTGCAGGATCCCCTCACCCTGGGCTTCCGCTTCATGGGCCGTGCGTCGGGCCTGTACCGTACCGCTTGAAACCCTGGTCCATTCTCTGGCAGTCTGTTCCGCTTCCCGGCGTTTTTCCGCTGCTAAGACCACATACTCCTGCAGCGGCTGGGCCTGGCGGGACCGGGAGAGCCGAGCCTCCTTTTCCTGCATTGCCACGGTTTCCGCCTCATGCTGGTTAGCTTCAGCGTCGAGGGACTTGAGTCGCACCGAGAGATCCTGTTCCCGCTGTTTAAGCCCGATGATGCGGGTAAGACTCGCTGATTCCGCCGCCGCCGCCGCAACCTGGGCCTTGGCCTGTTCCAGGGCTGCGGCTGCCTGGGCATAGGCCGCCTCATAGTGCTCGATCCCCCCAAAGGAAACCCGTTTTGCCCGATCCTCCCAGATCCGTTCCGCTTCCCGGGCCGCTGCCGCCGCTTCCCGGGCCTTTTCCTGGGCCAGGTCCTTGATGCGGATGGCCTTTGCGATAGGAAAGAGTTTTCCCAGAACCTCCTTCCGTTCAGCGGTATGCTGCTGCAGGAATTCCGCAAACTCCCCCTGGGGCAAGAGGACGATCTTGAAAAACTCCTCCGCTTGCAAGCCGATAAGTTCCCGAACCTTCTGATCCGCCTCGGATTTTCGGGCGCTGGGATTGACGGCCCTTCCCTGGATGATTTCGTAGAGTACCGCGGTTTCCTCCACGGTGGTGGTCCCGATTCCCCGTTTTTTAGGTTTTTCCTGCCGGGGACTCCGGTCTATCCGGTAGCGCCGCTCCCCAATCCCAAAGATCAGGGAAACCGAACATTCCTGGGCTTCTCCGGCATAATCGCTGCGCAGCCGGGAGAGATGTCCCCCTCGGCTGCCCGGCACCTTGCCGTAGAGGGCAAAACAGATGGCATCGAAGATGGTGGTTTTTCCTGAGCCGGTTTTTCCGGTAATGAGAAAGATATCCGCTAAGGCGGTGAAATCAATCCGCAGGGTACCCACAAAGGGACCGAAGTTTTCTAGGGTGAGCAGTTCCGGTTTCATGCGTTGGCTTCCTCCGCTTCGATCTCCTGCAGTAATTCCCGGAAACAGGCGATCTTTTCCCGATCCGATGCGCCGTATATATCCATGAGAAACTCCTCAAAGTCATCTTCCGTACTGCGGGTACGTCCGGAGACGGAGCTTGCCCCAGGCAATGGGACCCGTCCGTGTATATGCTGCGCGAAGGCTGCGTCCTGTTTAATGGAGAGGATGAAGGGGAAGCGGGTGCGGAGCAGGGAAAGGGGATTTTCTACCACCCCGGTATCGGTGAGGAGGATCTCCAGGTAGTCTTCCGCGGCCTCCGCAAGCAGCGGGTCCCGATCCCGCAAGAAATGGGTGAAGGGACCTTTTAGTCTGCGGATTTTTCGCAGCGGATTAACCGGAAGGGGGCTTATCCGAGGCTCCGCTCCTCCTTCCAAGGTTACCGAGAGAAAGACCTTGGCATAGGCGGCTTCCTCAAAGGAATAGGCCAGGGGACTTCCTGAATACCAGGCGCAGGTCCCGACTTGCTGAAACCGGTGCAGATGTCCCAGGGCAATATAATCAAAACCAGTAAAGCGCGTGATGTCTGCCTGTTCTGCGGTTCCCAGGAAAATCCGCTCAGACCCGGCTTCCAAGCCTCCCTGGGTAAAGAGATGGGCCCCCAAGATGGTGAACGCTGCTCCCCCATCACGGACCTGGGTCTGGGCCACTTCCAGCCGGGCTGCGGCTTCCTGGATAAGCTTCCCCGGAGACCTCAGCGGCTCTGCTTCCCCTTCGTCTTTTGGGCCGGTACACTCGGCTTTCAAGGACCCTGGGTTAAGGAACGGGAGCAGAAAGAAGGCTGCGGTTTCTCCGGCGCTGCCCTGGATAAGGATAGGCCGCGCCGCATCCTCCGGATCCGTTATCAGATGGATCCCCAGTTCTGCGAAGAGTTCCTTGCCAAACCCAAGCCGGGAGGAAGAATCATGGTTTCCCGGAAGGATGAGTACTTCTAAGGAAGGCCGCCGAGCTTTGAGTTTTCCTAGAAATGAACTCAAGAGGGTAACCGCCTCCGGGGAAGGGATGGAACGGTCATACACATCCCCGGCAATCAGCAGGGCCTGATAGGTCGGATCCTCCAGGATTTCCCGCAGCCCATCGAGCAGGTGCTGCTGATCCTCCCGGAGGGAATGTTCGTGAAACACCTTACCCAGATGTAAATCCGCAGTATGGAGGAATTTAAGCATGGCCTAGGACCTGAAGGCTTGATGCCGCAGTACGGGTTTTCATTTTTCTCTCTCTTTTCTCTATTTGATCCGCAAGATAGACGCAGAACCTCGGAAAATTATTTTCGATGCTTTCCATCATTTTGTCAAGCGCTGTGATTAACAGCGCTGTGATTAACAACCTTGTAACCAAGGCGATTGCGGCACACAAAACTCCGACAGAAATTATCGGCGAACTTATCCGCGAAAAAATAGCGGTTTCCCTCTAAGGGGGGCCATTCACCGGGAAGGGACCGTGGTCTAACATTGAACGGTTAAATGCGATTAACCGGCGTTTGTCCTCCGGGACGGACGCCGTTTTTTTATATGCGCCGGTCCTGTCCAATAGGCAAGGTAGTTTGACAGGACTGAACTTTTGTAATAAGATGTACCTATGATTGAGGGTCTGCTATGCCAACTGTAATGCAAGAACCGCAAATGGGTCTCACTTTTGAACAGGTTTGGGCCGCACTTATGGAAACTCGTGAACGATTTGATAAAATGTCGGAACGAGTTGACAAAACGTTGGAACGAATTGACAAAATGGCAGAACGGTTTGACAAAATGTCGGAAAACATTGGCGGGTTAAACCGGTCTATGGGAGAACTCATCGAAACGTTGATTGCCGCCCGCTTGTGGGAAAAATTCAACGCA
>JAISPY010000289.1 GCA_031274565.1 Treponema sp. | reverse complement strand
GCCACGCCGGAAAGCAGCAACTGCGTTATATTGATTCTGCCGCGCACCCGCGAAATCATGTAGACAAAGATGATGGTGAGCGCCGACCCGATAAAGGCGCTTATCGACAGAGAGTAGCGACCGAGGAACGAAAACGCGCCGAACAGCATGCCGAGCGTCGCCGTCGCCGCCGCGCCCGACGATACCCCCAGGATGAAGGGGTCGGCGAGCTGGTTGCGGACGAGCGCCTGCATCGTAACGCCGGTAACGGAGAGGGACGCGCCTACGATGAGGCCCAGAAGGACGCGGGGCAGACGCAGTCCGCGCACGATATTTTCTTCAAGCTGCGTCCATGTCTGCGGGACAAGGCCGTCGAGGCCGGGGATATGCCCAATGATGATTCTTGCGACGGTTCCGGGCGGGACGCTGACGGGCCCCAGCCCCGTGCCCAAAAGCAGCGACAGGACGGCGGCTATAGCGAGCGCGGGGACGATGAACGCCATTCGCGGCTTAGGGTGTTTAAGAGAACGGCTTTCGTAGTGCATAAAAACCTCCAAAAAATAAACCCATGAAGGGCGTTTCACAAACGTATTGTGATAGTACGCCCTTCATGGGTTCCATTAATTTGAAAGTTCTCTTTTCAAAGGCGAGGCTTCAGCCTCACAAGAAGAAACATAAATAATAGCGAAAAAAATGTCAAGATGCGTTTGCCGCTTGTGTCAAGACGCAATAGAAATGTCCCATCCCCCTTAAGCGGTATGAGCGTCTGGCTGGCCTTTTTTTGGTATGTGTAGCTCCGGGGCGAGGAGCGGTTCCCCTTTCCACACAATAGCGTAGGTTCCATCAAGGCTGATCCGGACCATGACATGGTCTTTGGAGCGCGGAAGGGTTTTGTTTGATTTGAGTAGCTGAAATAGACGACATTCAAACCGGACTCCATAGTCATGGGTTACCGTCCACTCATGCTCAAAACACAGCATGTCCTTGAGATCCACCGTTCCCAAGGGCATATACCGTATGCTGCCGTTAGCCTCTGCCGGGAAACCCAAATTCCGCCAAAGCCTTTTCCGCTTCTCGAATCTCATCATAGACTCTAGTCTCATGGGCATAGATAATCGAATTTTCATGGCCCTTCCCCAGGAGGAGCACCAGGTCTTTGGGCCGAGCCAGAGAAAAGGCCTTCCGGATGGCCTGGGGCCGATCTGGAATCAGAAACAGATTCTCCCCTCGCCTCGCCCCGGACATACCCTGGGCAATGGCTTCCAAAATCGCGAGCGGGTCTTCTCCTCGGGGATCCTCATCGGTAAGCACCATCATATCCGACCATGCCAAAGCGATCCGTCCCTGTTCACTCCGTTTGATTACATCCCGCTCTCCCGCAGAACCAAAGAGGCTGATGATCCTCCCTCCCCGGGCATTCAGCCGTTCCCGCAGGGGCGGAAATATGGTCCTGAATGAGAACGGAGTATGGGCATAATCCACCAGCACCTCAAAGGGCTGACCCTGTTGAATCGCGGTCATCCTGCCCCGCACCGGCTTGAGCCGGGGGACCAGGGGGACCAGCTTCTGTACCGGCATAGCAAACAGCGCCGACAGGGTCAGCAGGCTGGAGAGCACATTCCCCGCATTAAAAGTCCCGGGGAGCCGATCCCGTATATCCATGATGGTCTTACCGCTCCAGACCTCGTACCAATTCCCTGCGGAGCCGCTTGCAATTTTGCTGAGGGCCAGATCCGCTCCCGCTCCCTTGGTACTGTAGGTGTAGGTGATATGTTTGGTGGCCCGGGCAAAATACCCCGCGCTGGGATCATCCGCATTGACCACCCCAAAGGAAGGGATCATATCGACACCCCTGCCGCGTCGTATCCGCTGGGGTAATGCCTTCTGGTGATCGAAGCGATCCAGCGCCCGAAACAGGTTGGCCTTGTCCTCCCGGTACTGTTCCCAGGACCCGTGAAATTCCAGATGGTCCTGAGTTACGTTGGTCATAACCCCTATGTCAAAGGCCACATCCCCTAAGCGATTAGTCTTGGAGGATAAGCCGTGAGAACTAGCCTCCAGAACCGCGTATTCTCCCCCATGGTCCCGGATATCCGAGAGGACCTTATGCACGGTTGGCGCTTCCGGGGTGGTCTGATGTTCAGGATTTCCATGCTCCCCGGTGCCATCGTCGTACTGTACGGTGGAGATAAACCCAGCTTTCTTTCCTAAAAGCCGCAGGAACTGGTATATGAGGTACACCGTAGTGCTCTTTCCTTCAGTACCAGTTACCCCGATAACACAGAGCCGCCGGGAAGGGAAGTCATAAAAGGCATCCGCCACTGAACTCATGGCAAATCGGGAATCCTGCACTCGGATATACCGGATCCCCTGCTGATATACGGCAAGTTCGTGTTGATGGATAATCACCTGCGCCCCCCGGTTGATGGCATCCGGGATGAAAGCATGGCCGTCTACATGCAGTCCTGGAAGGGCAAAATAGAGGTTCCCCTTGGTTACGGTACGGGAATCATAGGCTAAACCAGTAACCACCGGATCCTTCCCGGAGGTATGAAGCACGTCAGTCCCGATATACCCGGCCCTTTGAGCAATATCTTCGGTGAAAAAATGTGATAACGAACGTTCCATACAGAATAAGTATAAACTGGATGATTTATGAGGTAAAGTAGGCCGTCACCGCAGGATAGACCCAACGGCTTAATGGTTTCCCCAGGGGGTGGTTTGGCGGGGCCGAACAAAAAGCCTCCCCATTCAAAAAATAGAAAAAATACGGAGGGGGCAGACCCTCGTTCTATGCCTTTATCCTGCCATCATACCATCCGGTTTAGTTCTACCTTCAATACAGCGAAGTCAGGACGTATTTTTCCTCTTCCTTTCTACCTCTTTCTAATCTTTCCACGGAAATATAAAATTCTTAAACGAACGGGTTCCGGTTTTTTCCCGTTCATCAATCAAGAGCACATCCCAGGGGATCTTACGGCGGTTCACTCCGGGGTTTACCTCAAGCCAATCGTACTTGAGCAGCCGCAGCCTAAGGGCTTCGTCCAGGTATAACAGGACGCCTGCAGGTCCGGGAAACAGAAACGCCACAAATACCGAAAGCCCCAGGGTAACGAGGCAGTACAAAAAAGAAAAAATACAGAACAGAGGATTATCAAAAAAAATGAGCAGACATTTTTTACTGATCTTGGGCAGCTTGGTATCCAATCGAGCACGGATAGCCAGGAAGAACTGAAACGAAAAGACCCCCAGCATGATGGTCCAGAAAATTACCGCGGCCAATAAGAGGCCGATCAGGGAACCGAGACTCAGATAGAAAGGAATCACCACCCCTATGAGGACCCCTATAAGAAAAACAACGCCCCCCATAAGGAGACCCGCAGGCCAGGCGCTCTTCAGGTGCATAAAAAAATCACCGAACCCGAAGGAGCCGTAATCCGATACGGCTTTAAGGGATAAAGCAGCCGCGGCCAGGTACACAAAACACCAGAGGATACCCATGCCAAAAGCGATCGCCCCCAGGACGGGCACGGATTGCAGCAGCGGGGGAATAAAAACCGGAATTGCCGCGGAGGCGATGAACCCTATGTTCAGCAGTGCGACCCGAAATAGATTATCCCAGAGATCAAAAAACGTCTTCTTGAGCAAAAATCCAATCATAGGACTCAGTATACAGGACAGGGTTCATTTCGTCCATGTATTTCTTTGGATGGTCCATGAGTTCAGGCCATCATCAGGCACGGTCATGGATCAATCAGCCGCCGGCCCTCGTTACCTGGAGCCTAGGCGCCACGGTTCACCGGAAAACTGGTCGAGTAGCCGCTCCGCAAGAAGCCAGGACAACCGTATAGCATTAATTTTTTCCATAGGGGATGCTATAGAGAGGCTTTTTGCCACGTCCCTCCATAGCTTCTTCTTGTGAGTCGGAAGCCTCGAAACAGTCAGGCCCAGGTCCCGTAAGGCGTGGTCTACCGAAGGCTTGCTTTTAGAAGATCTTAACCTTACGTGAATACCTATTATAATAATAAATACGGTATCTTTAAGGGAGTGTATTATGAAGTATGGTATACTAACAAGGATCTTTTATGAAAAGAAAAGATAGCATAAAAAAAATAACCGACGCCGGCTATTAATTTGATAGAAATGGAGATCATGCAATCTACGAGAAAGCAGGGTGTCATTCGGTACAAATTCCAAACCATCGTGAAATAAATGAGTATACTGCAAAAGCGATATTAAAAATTGCAGGATTAAGATGAGATCGGTCAATACAGCTCTATGAATAAGGAATAAGCCGTTTGAATTATGCAAACGAGCTATAGTATAGACTGCCTCTTGAAACTCAAGTGAGTTTCAAGAGGCAGCTACATGAGGGAATTAAAACACCATGGAATATGTATATCCCGGAATATTTCATAAAAATAGCGACGGAACCTATACGATTACCTATCCGGATTTACCCGGCTGTATTAGTGAAGGGAAATCCCTTGAAGATGCGCTGTATATGGCTCAGTCGGCATTGACTCAATGGCTTAGCTATTTAGAGGATAAAAAGCAAGCCATACCCCATGCATCATCTACTGAGGTGATACAACTGGATGAGACTGAATTTTGTAATCTTATACGTGCAGAGGTAAAAGATACACGGTCTGTAAAACGGACCGTTAGTATCCCTAAATGGATGGATGAAAAAGTAATCATATCGGGTTTAAGCTTATCCAGGGTTTTACAGGACGCACTTACTGAACGATTTACCTCCTGATGCAACGGCTACTCACTTTATGGAAAAGTAAACACCGATGCCCTGGCGGATAACCGCCCACTCTGGGATGCTCCCAGGCCGGCTGTTACTCGGCTGGTCAGGGCGGCGAATACGATAGAGGTACTGGCGCCCGATGGGGTGAGATGATGGCTACGGAACTAATGGGTAGCCTCTGCGTGATTACCCTTCAGGTGGCCGGGGGACCCATCGGCTACCTACTTGCCGCCGCTACACTCGAAAGAAGAAGAACCACCTGCTTTTCTCAATGCTGGGTTTGTACTAGAATGGGGAAGGAGGTATGCTCTTGGACTATCGGGTTTTTGGGGGTTTAGCTATGGGGGTTTTAAAAACAGTGGGTAGGAGAAACGTTTTTCTTATAGCGGTATACGGTGCTTTGTTGTATATGAGTATTCCCCTGGGGGCTTGGGTTCAACCAGGACCTGCTGGAGAGACGTGGCCCTGCATCGTCGGAACCGAGGAGGGACTCTACGGTATAGACCCCCAGGGAAACGCCGCTCCCCTGTGGACCGACGGGGCGGTGCGGACCATCAAGCGAAGCCCGGACTATTGGGCCATCTTGAGCGATCAGGGCATTTGGGTTTCCCCGGATCTGCGTACCTGGGAAAGCCGGAACCAGGGGCTTCCGGTAAAGGTCATCAAGGTATACGACCAGGGGAAGAAGTCGTTTATCAGCCAGGTCCAGGATATTAAGGACCTGGAGATCCATCCGGAGAATCCGGCCATCATGGTATGCGCGATCAAAGATGGGGTGTTCCTCTCCCGGAATACGGGCCTGAGCTGGGAAAACATGGGTATGCCTCCCTACAGAACCAACGGCATCAAGGCGGTAGCGGTAGCGAACCTCCCGGATTTGACGATCTTGCTCTCCCATAGCGTCTACGGGGTCTATTATCTCAAGCCTGATACCCCGAAATCCCGGTGGATCGAGCTGAATACCGGGCTTGAACGGCTTGAAACCACCAATAACCCTGATGAGGTCTCCGATATAGCGGTGGTCCTTCCCCGGCAGGAGGATGCTCTGGGGACCCGGCCCCGGCTATTTGCTTCCCAGAGCTTCCGTATACGGCTCTACGAACTGGATTGGGAACAGAAGCGTTTCAAGCTCATCTGGGCAGATAAGGAAAGCTCCGAGGGGTTTGGTACGGTGGATGCTCTGGATCCTGGCCGGGAAACCCTGCGGTTTATCCGGGACGGATGCGTGATGGAACTGCCCTATCCGGGAGCGGCAGGGGAACCTTCGGAACCGGCTATCCGGCAGCGGGAGGACCTGCTCGCGTTCATGCAGGCTATTCCTGTTACGATGGGAATCAAGCCGTCCTGTGTATTCCTAGAAAACCAGGGATCCTACGCTGAGGCGGAGCCGGTCAACCTATCCGAACTCTGGCTCTTGAATACCAATCCGGGTCCTTTGGATACCCCGGCAGTGGGCAGAGAGGGGATATACCTGCCGGTGAACCATGCCATGAGCCCCGAATCCCTCAAACCGTATATGGATCTGATAAGCCGGCAGGGGCTTACCATGGTGGTGGTGGATATGAAGGATGATTATGGCCGTCTCCGGTTCACCCCGCAAAACCCAAACATTACCGCCAAGGGACGGGTCTTTAGGCCGGTAGACATCGACGCGTTTCTGCAGTCCATGAAAGACCGGGACCTCTATACGGTGGCCCGGCTGGTGGTGTTTAAGGACCCGGAAGTAGCCCGGAAGGAGGGGGGGAAGTTCGCGGTGTGGGATTCCCGTACCAAAAGTCCGTGGCGCGGGTATTACGACTCCCGACAAAAGAAACAGCCCGCAGGTGCGCGGGAGGAGAATCCCCTGGTTACTATCCTTCCCAGCGAGGACCCGGAGTATGAGATCCTCAGAACCTACTACGATGAACGCTGGGTAGACCCCTATGCAGAGGAGGTCTGGGAGTATAATGCGGCTATCGCTGCGGAGCTGCATGAACGGGGCTTTGACGAAATTCAGTTTGATTACATTCGGTTTCCCACCGACGGGGTGAACCTGGCGGATGCCCGGTACCGATGGAAGGATCCGGGTATGGATATGGACAGCGCCATTATTTCATTTCTCCGGTATATCCGTTCTCGGGTAGACGCCCCCCTCTCGATTGACATTTACGGCGCCAACGGCTGGTACCGGACCGGCGCGCGAACCGGTCAGGAGGTGGAACTCCTCTCTCTTTATGTGGACGTGATCTGTCCCATGTACTATCCCAGCCATTTTGAGCAGGACTTTCTTGCCCAGCCCCCTGCGCAGCTCCGTCCCTATCGGATCTACTACCAGGGAACCCAGCGTGCCCAGCGGATCAGCCGGGGAAAGGTCATTATCCGGCCGTATGTACAGGCCTTTTACCTGAACGTTGCTTATGATAGGAAATACTACAACCAGGACTATATCCGGCGTGAGGTCGAAGGGGTTCGTGATGGGGGAAACGGCGGGCATACCTATTGGAACAACCTCGGCCGCTACGACGATATTCCCCTGATGCCTAAGGTGGCGCGGCCCTGAGGTCCTCGGGGATGGGTCTCTCCTTCCCGGTATGCGGTCTCCAGGATAGCCGTAGGTACCTGAAAGGGCTTCCCGCTGACTCCGGGCGGCGGGGACTGGAGCAGCGGCTTGTTTCCCGCTTAGAAGGGGCCTGTCCAATCCTCTAACCGCTGGTCATAGATGTAGACGCCGCCTGCCCTTCCCTTAGTTTCGTAGTAGATGTCGAACTTGCGGTTGTTATAGTGTATTCCTGCACCTCGAGAGTCTATAGAACACCCCGCGTTGATGGTTATACTGGTGATAAAACCGCCAGTGAAGGGATTATAGTGGATGGTCGTTAGCGATGGGAGGATCACCGACTCCAAGCTGTAACAATGCAGGAAGGTATGCTGGGAGATGGTCGTTAGCGCTGGGAGGTTCGCCGACTTCAAGCTGTTACAAGCCCTGAAGGCTCCATAGTCAATGGAGGTTGCCGCCGGGAGGTACACCGTGCTCATACCAGTGTTCTCGAAGGCCCTTTGGCCGATGGCCGTTGCTTTCGGGAAGTTCACTGAGCTCAAAGTTGTACGGTTCATGAAGGCAAACTGGCCGATGCTGGTGATCTTCGCACCGGTTATTTCTTGGAGGTTGCTGAAGGACCCAAAGGTGGGAGCGCTCTCTGATCCGCCTGCTATGCTTGTGGCCGCGTCAGGCAGGGTGAGGCACACGATCCATTGCTGTCCGGTCGCGCTTCCGGGGTTAAAGTTCGTTCCCGACATGGTACTGCCCGAAAGGTTCAGGTCCACGTACTCTCCCGCGGTTTGTAGCGCGCTGAGCAAGGCTGTCCAATTATCGCTGCCGGTGCTGGAGAGCTCGATACTCACCGGTAAGGGGAGGGGATTGGCGCTGATGCCCTCCCCGACAAACTCGGCAAGGTAGGCTGCAACCTCTGCAACGGTGGTGAACACCCCCCATTTGGCCTTAAATCGCACATTGGCGGTTACGGGATAGGAGGACCCTCCCTGGTAGGTTTGTCCACCCGCTTCCCATCGGAGAAAAGCGGTCCCCGATCCAAGAGGTGCGGTCATTCCCTTCCCCCCAGGCAGGGTGATCACCGTACCCTTCTTTACGTTCCGGCTTGCAGGCGGAGTCCCGCCTCCTCCATTCAGCGCATAACTTACACTGCAGCCCTCCTCCAAGATCAGGTCTAGGGGAAGCGCAGCCCCAGGAATCGTTACCCCCTGAGCGCAGTAGGACACCTTCCCCGTAGTGGTATCGATCAGGGACGCCTCCAGGGTATAGGTCCCCGGCGCTATATCCCCCAAGCTATACCTCCCGTCCCATCCGCTCGTGTCGCTCTTATACACCGTTCGGTCCCC
>JAISPY010000227.1 GCA_031274565.1 Treponema sp. | reverse complement strand
TTCCCACACCAAAACTCCGCCACATTTTGGCCCGCCGCAAACCTGAGGTTTGCTTTATGGGTGGGCCAAAATGTCGCATACAGCCGGAACGATAAAGGCCGCAGTTTATCTTTTTTCATGTTCAAGGTTTTGCGATGTTTCCATATGCGATATTTCCAACTGATGGGAATTCAAAAGCAGTAGGTTACGGAAGGGCAGGAGCCCGGTTAGACCGCTGCGTAACTGATTAAGACGAGGGGTGCACTTTTCGCTTGCTCGGGACCGCCCCCTCTTTACGCTCCGCCGTTTTCCGATAATACTCGATCTATGCAAACCCAACGAGCCTATTACGACGTAACCAGTGCTGAACCATACCACGCCGCAATCCGAGACCTACGGCCCGGGCGAGAAGAACCGGACCAGATTGCCGTCATCCTGGATACAACCATCTTCTACCCCGAAGGAGGGGGCCAGAGCAGCGACCGGGGAACCATTAACGGGATTCCCTTGCAGGATGTGCAGGAAAAGGATGGGGATATCCTGCATCTGGTAAGCGCTAGGGATGGAGCGCGGCTTACTATCGGCCCGGCGGAACTGGTGCTCGATGCCCAGCGCCGCAGGGATTTGACCGTACAGCATACTGCCCAACATCTCTTGTCCGGGACTATCCTGCGTCTAACCGGGAAGCCCACGGTTTCCATGCGCCTGGGGGAGGAACTGAGTACCATTGATGTGGACACCCCGCATGTTCCCGAGGAAACCATCCTCGCCCTAGAAGATGCCGTGGCTGCGGCTATTGAAGCGAACCATCCCCTGCGTATACACTGCTGTCCCCCGGAAGCGGTCGAGGATTTTCCCCTGCGGAAGATCCCGCCGAAAGGAGCGGAGGTGATCCGGGTGGTGGAAATCCAGGGGTATGATTTTTCCCCCTGCTGCGGAACCCATCTCAACACTACCGGGCAGATTGGGATGCTTAGGATTCTGGGGGCAGAAAAATACAAGGGGATGACGCGGCTCACTTTTATCGCCGGACGCAGGGTCCTCCGGGACAGCCGGCTGTTACGGAAGCAAGGGGAGATCAGTTCCCGGGCCCTCAAAGTTCCAGTGGCGGAGACCGGCAGCGGGGTCCTTGCCCTGGTGGAAAAGGCCGGCAAGCTCGACGCCCGGGTGAAGGAACTGGAAGAAGAAAACGCCCGATTCAAGGCCGAAGCGTTACTCTCCAAGGCAGGACTGCCCATTGATGCGGAGGCCGGGAAGGGGATCATCCTGGCGGAGCGCATTCCCCATGCGGGTATGGACGCGGTGCTCCCCATTGGCCGGGCCGCTCAAAAGCTTACCCAGGCGGTGATCCTCCTCGCCGCTCCCCAGGATAGGAAATTTGCCGCGTTCTGTTCCGCCAAGGGGGTTGATATCCGAGGTATCCTCAAGGACCCTATGGAGGCCCAGGGCGGTCGAGGCGGCGGAGGTCCGTCGTTTTTTCAGGGCGTATTTCTCACGGAGGAAGCCTTAACCCGCTTCCTCGAAGGGCTTCCCAGAACCTGTTGAGCTACCGGAACCGCTCGTTTGATAGGGGGCGTTTTCTCAAAATGAGGCCATCAGTTCCTGCGGGTACCGGTTCTTTGAGGCATCAATGCCCCTATTGTCATACCGGTTCCCGCGCTCTATACTCAATACTACTTGAGTAATAAGTGAGGAATACATGATTCGAGGCGGAGATATCGCCAAGGGAACCTGTCTGCTTCAAAAGGGGCAACCCTATATCGTGGTGGAGCGGGAATTTGTCAATCCAGGGAAGGGGGGCGCATTCGCCCGGGTCAAGATGAAGAGTATCAAGGATGGCGCGGTGCTCAGTTTGACCATACCCACCCAAATGGAAGTTGAGGATGCCATGGTGAGTACCCACAACTGCCAGTATCAATACGCGGACCAGGATCATTATCACTTCATGGATAATGACTCTTTCGATCAGTATGAAGTACCCATAGCTGATATGGAAGATAAAAAATACTACCTTAAAGAGAACGATGTGTATGAACTCACCATCTGGGAAGATAAGGTTATTGATATCAAGATACCCTATAAGGTGACCTTCACCGTGGTTGAAAGTGAAAACTACGTGAAAGGTGATACGGTCTCCGGGGCCACCAAACCCATTGTTACCGAGACCGGGCTTACCGTCAGGGTCCCCCTCTTCATCAAGTGGGGGGATAAGATCCTGGTCAATACGGAAAGCAAAGAATACGTGGAACGGGTGAACGATTAACCCCGCACTATCCCTTCCCTGGGAGCGGAAGCCTATACCGCCAAAGTGGTGGGCTTTACATTCCGGGGCAGGTTTTTTATGTTGCCCGTTCCCAGCACGGGGATGCGGTTAAGCGGCAGGGGCTTCTTCTCCCCTTACCGAGTATTCCCGTTTTGATCGAATGGTATGCAGTACCTTATGAGGGCCGGTGCCTATAAACAAACGAGTCCGCGAAGGACGCGAATTATGGAATGGCCACCGTACTTAATTCGCAACAATGAGCGGGTCCTTAACGGATCTTAGAGCGTGATTCCTTCTTAATCCGTGGACAAAAATTGTTATGAGCGCTGGCTCTGAGTACCTTAAGGATGCTTCATTTTTCGTGATGGGTTTCCGGTCAACAGGATTCCCGGAAGATTATGTCCGCGTCCAGGCGGAGAATATCGTACTGTTCTGTTTTTGTCTGAATCCGCTTTAAAAGCTGCTTTGCCGCGGTTGCCCCAATGGATCCCGCTGGCTGTACCACTGCGGATATCCGGGGGGTGGTCATGGAAAGCCAGAGATCGTCGTCAAAGGTGATTAACGCGACTTCCTGGGGAATAGCAATAGAGGCATTCTTCAGGCAGCGGTAAACCCCGATGGCGGCAAGGCTGTTTCCGCAGAGTATCGCCTGAACCGAAGAGATCAGGAACTGTTTTGTGATGGCGTAGGGTTCGGCCTGGAGGAGTTCCGCTGGGGTGGAAGAACCGCCGGGGGTCGTCTTGATAAGATCGTCGTCAACGGTGATTCCCGCTTCCTGGTATGCCCTTTTGTAGCCCTCAATACGCTCCATAATGGTGGGATCGACCGCTGTTTCCCCAAAATGAAAGGAAACAAAACCGATTCTGGTATAACCCTTGTTCAACAGATGCCGGGTTGCCTCATAGCTGGCCCCGGCGTTGTTGAGGAGGACGCAGTCGGCCTGGTACGAGGCGGGCTGCCGGTCTACAAAAACCAGCGGAAAGTCCGGAGGCAGAATGGTTTTCAGATAGCCGCAACCGGTGGTAGTGGGGGCAATCACGATGCCGTCGGTTCCCCGGAGGTAGAGGGATTCAATGTTTTTAATTTCCGCGTTTTTATTTTCCGCTGAATCCATAAGCACCAGTTGATAGCCCAGGGAGTTAACGGTTTTTTCAATCCCCTTGGCAATGTTGACATAAAAGTAGTGTTCCAGGTTGGAGACCACAAAACCAATGAGCCGGGATTCTCCGCTTCTCAGATTCCGGGCGATCGGGTTTACCCTGAATTTCAGGGTTTCCATCGCGCTTTTAACCTTGCCGGTTACCTCCGGAGAAACAAAGCGGGTTTCATTGAGGACATGGGAAACGGTGGTTATGGATACCCCGGCGGCCTCCGCCACATCTTTCATGGTAGGTTTCCGGAATTTCCCAGGGGATGACTCAGTTGCGCAATCGTTTTTATCCATGGTTTTCATACTAGCACATTTGACCCTGGTGTTAAAGTAAAATTGCAAGCTCCGCGGCAGGAAAGCGGTAGCGTCCGTCCAATCACTAAAATTTGTTAATTGAGGCAGTTCCAAAATGTCAGATTTTGGAACTGCAACCTTGAAAAGCGCAGTTTCGTAAGGCTTTAGCCTGAGAAACTGCAAGAGCTGGTTCCAAAATAACCAATTTTGGAACCAGCTCAATTTTTATGAAAATTTTTGTTGACAGGATGAATTTCCAGTGGTACTATAAATTAAAATGTTTGCGCAAACGATAGCGCAAACGTTAAAATATGACTGCGTTGAGGAGTATCATGTCAACTTATTTGATTGGGATAGACATTGGAACCTCCGGGACTAAATCCGTCCTTATGGATACAGGGGGTACATTCATTGCCTCCAGCCTAAAAACCTACGATGTCTTAACCCCTCGGGCGCTTTGGGCGGAGCAATGGCCCGATGTGTGGCTTGATGCCTGTAACGCCTCAATCCGGGAACTGGTGGAAAAAAGCGGCTGCCCGGCGGCGGAGATTGCCGGGCTTGCGGTGAGCGGCCTCTACGGCGGTTCCGGCATCCCCCTGGACAAGGATATGAAGCCCCTGCGGCCCTGTCTTATCTGGATGGATCGCCGGGCGGGGGCCCAGGAAACATGGGTCCG
>JAISPY010000226.1 GCA_031274565.1 Treponema sp. | reverse complement strand
AATTCTTTTTCCCAATCAAAACAATTTATTTTAAATTGTTCTTCTTCGGTCAGTCCTAAATCTCCCTGCGAGTAAAAATCCGTGCCGACTAAACTGTTCCCGCACTTGATATTGTTTTCGAGATTGGGGAGCAGGGTTAAATCGGAAAACTTAAACAACTGCCCCGCTGCTTCTCTACCCTCGTTTTCAAGTAGTTTCAGGTAAAGCGATAGCTTTGTTACCTCCACCGCCTGATGGTCGATGTCCACTCCGTAAATATTATTCTGCAATATCCGTTGTTTCTCCACGATGGTCAATTTATAAGCATTGTGCGCTACTTCGTATATCTTTTCTTTTTTGATAGCAGCTTTTCTGTTTTTCTCATTTGTGTAATAATCAAGATGAAAGCCAAGTAAATACTGATATGCGCCAACCAAAAAAGAGCCGGACCCGCAGGCAGGGTCAACAATCCGTAGCTTCGTAATTTCGCTAGGCGTTTTACCGTTTACCAAGTACCCAACGGTGTTCTTAACAATATATTCCACAATATACTGCGGCGTATAAAAAACACCCCCGGCCTTCCGTACCTCCGGTTTTTCTTCGATAACTGCGGAATGACCGCCTTTTACGCCCTTAAAGCGTATAGTTTTTCCCAGAAACTTTTCATACATATTCCCCAGAATTTCCACCGGTAACACGGAAAACTCATAAGGGCAGTCGGGATAGTACAGGTTGACAATGATATTCCGCAAAACCTGGTCATCAATGGCAGCATTCTCTATCCAGCTTTCCGTTTTGAACAAACCGGAATTGTATTTGATATTCGCTTTAACAAAAATTTGATTTAAGCGGTTATAAACATCAAAGCACTGTGATACGGTCTTCAGTAAATCAGCGTCTTCAATACCCCAATCTTCGGCAATGCGTAAAAACATAATCCGATCAATTATCTTTTGCACAACGGTATTAAGGTTATATATCGAAATATTATTGTTGCGGATCGCGATATTTTTTGCCAGTTCAACACGCCATTCTTCCACAAGATGTAACAGTTCCGCGTCAACTTCCGACGAACCTTTTTTATTTTTATTTTCCTCAACGTATTTATCAAAGCTGCCTTTCAGAATGGCGTTTTTAGAAAAAGTATTGTAGATAAAATCAAAATATTGTTCGTATTCCTTGAAGGTGCAGTAAAAAATCCGCACGGCGCTCGCCTTGTCGTTTTTGTCCGGTTTGATGCGGGTGTCATACACGGCGAATTCCTCAAAGTCGGTTAAAATCGAAAGTGGGAGCTTCGCGGTGTAGGCATAGCGGCGCACTTGATACGCCGGTTCCGCACTTTCTTTGATATTGACGGCGGGCTTTTTCGCTTCCACAAAAAATTTCCGCACCCCGCCAATCCTGAAACAGTAATCCGGTGCTTTCTTCTGTCCTTCGATAGTTACTTTGTCCTCGCGGATAACATCGCGGTATTGCTCGGACGCACCGAATTCATTTCTCACGTCCCAATCCAAGAGTTCAAAAAACGTATCGATAAAATCAGTGCGGGTATTGGATTCGTCATATTCGGCGCTTTTGTATTGGGCGTAGTTCGCTTCAAAAAGAGCGCTGAGCGATCTTAGCTGCGCTGTTTTATCATGCATAGTGAACTCCAATTGTTAGTCTCCATGAACGGCTCATCCTTTTTGGAAAGCCGGTAATTCCTCTCTGAACAGCAGCATTACCGAACCCCCAAGCCGAATTATCGGGGCTTTGATGGGAACAGGACTCGCTCGAAGCGCCCCGAGGCCTGCTGGTTTGGGGGAAGCGGGTCTTGCGTTCCTCCTAGACCGCCTTCGCGCCGGGAATGTCCTTGCGCGGCAGCCATCTTCACCGGCTGGAAGAACAGGAGCGCCGCTTCCCGTGACCATTTCCGTGTCGTCAAGGCCTTCTTGCAACTGCTAAATGGTAGTGCACCGTCCATAGTCTGTAGGGGTCGGAAAAATCCGTGCCCAAGGCCGCCGTGTCCGAGATAGGGGTCTTGCCTGGGCAAGGGGCCCAGATATAAGGGCTAAGCAGGGTACGGGCTTCGTCAATTTTGGTTTGCCCATGAGTCACTAGGGTTGCAGGTATGGCCTGGACGGGTCTATTTTCGGACATGATGACTACTTTGATTTAGATGAGCTGGTTCCAAAATCTGACATTTTGGAACTGCCTTAACTATTTTAGCTGAAAAGAGCGGCTTTAACAAGCCCCCGAATTACATCATCAAAAAGCTAACCACGAGAAAGGCGGTGCTGATCCAGAAAGTACGATGAATAATTCCTTATAACCTATAGCGTTACGCATCATCCTTGGGGATCACCTCTGTATTTTTTATGGTGCTACCGTATGACCGGACGATAAACCAAAGAAGCCCCGAAGGGGTTGGTGGGAAGGGCACTGCTGCTGGACCGGAGACCCCGAAAACGTCCGTCTCATACCCCACGGGAATGGTTTCTGGGCAACCTGCGTGATGAGCGGGCCCTTCCTATGGAACGAGCCGGACGTGGTGCGGCCTGCGGCCTATGCTTATAGAAAAAAACCTTAATGCTTCTATGCGTTTATCCGGTACCCGCAACTCGCGCTCTTGTTTAGCGGTATATTTTTTGGTATGATTAGAAAAATGGAAATCATAACCTTGGGAAATGAACTCCTCCGGCAAAAAGCGGAACGGATTATCAAGATTGACGCGGAGGTTACAAAAATCGCGGAGGAATTACTGGTAACCTTGCACCAGGGGAAAGGGGTAGGCCTTGCGGGACCGCAGGTGGGCCTTATGAAACGGATCTTCGTGGTCCATATTGACCAAGACCTCCCCCGGGTGTTTATCAATCCCGTGATACTCGAAACCTCAGCGGAAACCGTGAAATACGAAGAGGGGTGTCTTTCCATACCCGGCGTGTGGGTAGAGGTGATCCGGCCCAAAACCCTGCGGGTCCAGGCCTGGAACGAGCAGGGCCGGTCCTTTACCCAAGAAGCGGAGGGTATCCTTGCCCGGGTGATTCTCCATGAATACGATCATCTGGAAGGAACCCTGTTCATCGACCGCCTGTCTGAATTAAAACGGAATCGGATCCTCGCAAAACTCAAGAAACGGCAGGGGGTGTAGGGCGGTATGCGGATTCTCTATGCGGGAAGTTCCGATATTGCGGTTCCTGCTTTGGAAACCCTGGTCTCTCTGGCGCTCACCGGAGCCCATGAGGTCCTGGGGATTGTAAGCAACCCGGATAGCCCCCGGGGACGGCACGGGATTCCTGAACCCACCGCGGTAAGCGCCGCCGCCGGCCTGCTTTCAGAAACCCTCAAAGCCAAGGGTATGCCGCCACTGGTTCAGATCAAACCGGAAACCCTTTCCGCTGAGGTCCGGGAACAGGTTGCTGCATTACAGCCGGATCTGCTCGTTTCCTTTGCGTACGGCCGGATATTTGGTCCCCGGTTCTTAGGGATCTTTCCCCAAGGGGGGATCAATATACATCCCAGCCTGCTGCCCCGGTACCGGGGACCAACACCGATTCAAGCGGCTATCCTGGCAGGAGACCGGGAAACGGGAATCACCATACAGACCTTGGTCCCGGAAATGGACGCCGGGGACATCTTGGTTCAAGAGCGATTCCCCCTGCATGGATCGGAGACCGCCGGGGAGCTAAGCGCCGCAGTAGCGCGTAAGGCCGCTTTGCTGCTTCCGGATCTGCTGCACCGCCTTGCTCAGGGCGCCCTCCGGGGAAGGCCCCAGGCCCATGAGCAGGCAAGTTTTTGCTCCCTTATCCGTAAAGCGGACGGCTGTATTGACTGGTCCCAATCCGCGGCAGCGATAGCCCTCCGGATCCGAGCCTTTACCCCCTGGCCGCTTGCCTGGACCCTTCAGGGGGAACAGTACCTCTCCATCCTGGAGGGAAAGCCGGTTCCAGACGGGCAGGGGTCCCACGCAAACGCAACTCCGGGAACGGTTCTGGGTATAGACCCACAGGAAGGGATCCTCATACAAACCGGAGCAGGGATTTTAGGGGTTACCCGGCTGCAATACCGCAGCAAAAAAGCCTTAGCGTGGCGGGTCTTTTTAAACGGCGCCCGGAATTTCATCGGTTCATCCCTCGGGTAATCGCGTAACAGGGCTTTTAACGTAGGGAAAAGCGCCTACACCCGGGGAAAAAAGCATAACAATGCAATGGGGTTATTACTATGGGATATATCAGATTTAATCCAAATACTGCAACGGTTCAGCAGGAAGTACCGCGGGAGGCTCCACCGAAAATTCCCCCCGGATTCCAGAAGCCTCCGCCAGTACCGTTCTTTATGTTTATGGCCGTATGCCTCATCGTGGTTGTGGGTATCAGCGCCCTGGCGGTTTTCTTTATCGCCATCCGAGGAGCGGAACAAACCCTAGTCCCGAATCTCATGGGTAAAGATGTAACTGCCGCATTGCTGGAATTGCAGGAAAAAGAGCTGTATCCCCGGATTCAGCTACGATACTCCCAGTATCCCCATGATAAGGGGCTTATATTAGAGCAGGATCCCCCTGCAGGGACCATTGTGAAGGCCGGCCGCCGGATACAGCTCGTGGTGAGTCAAGGGGTCATCATCGATAGAGTTGAAAATTATCGGGGCCGTATGGTGGATGAGGTACGGCTGGAGTTACAGATGCTCTCTCCCTCCACCGGTAAAACCCAGGTAATCTTAAAAGAACCCTTCATGTATGCGTATGATTCCACCCCCGCCGGAACCATACTCCAACAGACCCCTGAGCCAGGAACCGCGCTATCAGGACCTCTGACCTTGACCTTCGTAGTCAGCCGAGGCCCGGAGGAGCTTAGGATACCGCTGCCCACCTTGGTTGGTCTATCCCTCAGCGCTACTTTGGAAGAAATTAGTCGCTCAGGTATCAATTTTGTCTTTGCGCTGCGGCCGGCTCGGGAACGGGAGTCCCCGGAAACCGTGGTATCCCAGGATCCCCCCGGACAGTCCCTGGTCCCGGCAAATACCCTGGTATCCCTCACGGTTACGGTTCCCGACCGGGTAGGGAGCGACGAGGTTTTTGCCCTGTTCAGGTACACCATACCGAGAAACCCCTATCCCCTTCCGGTACAGTTAGAGAGCATACTCCCCTCTGGGGAACGGCGTACCCTGCTCACCGTAACCTACCTCGGGGGAACATTCACCGTTCCCTATCGGCTCCCGGTTGGTTCCACCCTTGTCCTTTCGATGCTCAACTGGGAACTACACCGGGAAACCGTAGGCTCCCCCGCGCAAGGGAGCGCTTTGCC
>JAISPY010000217.1 GCA_031274565.1 Treponema sp. | reverse complement strand
AGCGAATCCTCCCAGCGGGCGGGATCCCGCAGTTCCCCGGTTACCAGGGCGAGGTACTGTTTCCGTATTCTCCGCTCCCGGATAAGGGCGCTGCCATACTGGGCGCCCCGCAGATTCGTGGAAAACAGGATGATACCGCTGGTGGGCCTATCCAGCCGGTGGAGGGGACCCGGTGTAAAGGCAAGCGACGGGGGT
Organism: Treponema sp.; assembly: GCA_031274565.1. Taxonomy (GTDB): domain Bacteria; phylum Spirochaetota; class Spirochaetia; order Treponematales; family Breznakiellaceae; genus JAIRLU01. The sequence continues at coordinate 4,880 of JAISPY010000217.1, read as the reverse complement.
AACGTAGGGGCAAGATAGCGCCGTACCTGAATCTCAAGGCTTGCCGGGCCATGAACCGCCAGTCCCGCAGGTTTATTCACAGCCAAAATCCCCGCGCCTTCCCAGAGTATGGGTAACGGCGCTTCGAACCTGGGCGGACCCGCCTCTGAGGAGGGTTTGGAAACCGGAGCCACCGCTTGGGGGAGGGTGATGACCGCGCCTGCCTTGACCCGGAGTTGGGCCTCCGCAGGCGCGCCGTCTACCAGAACCCGCTTGGTCCGTAAGAGCCGGTGAATCGCAGAAAGGGGCATATCCGGCAAGGCTTTCCGCAGGAGCCGGTCAAGCCTGCGGCCCGCATCATCAGGGGCGGGGATCATTGTTATTGCCATAGGTATAGTCTATACTATTTTTCTAACCATGAGATATTCAAACAGGCAATACGTATTAGTTAAGGAAGAAAGGAAAAAGGAGAAACCTGAAACAAAGGAAACTGAAACGATGATAGATAAGAACCGTATTGAAAAGGCCGTCCGGGAAATTCTCGCGGCTATTGGGGATGATCCAGACCGGGAAGGCTTGAAAGAAACCCCCGCTCGGGTTGCGCGGATGTATGAGGAGATTTTCGCGGGGATTGATCATGCGATTACCCAGGATATCAAGCTCTTCAAAGAGGAACACCGGGGAGGCCTGGTGGCCCTGCGGGATATCCCCTTTTACTCCATGTGTGAGCATCACCTGATGCCTTTTTTTGGTCACCTGCATGTGGCCTACCTCCCGCAAAACGGAAACATCCTGGGCTTGAGCAAACTCGCCCGAATCGCGGATATGCTTGCCAAGAAGCCCCAACTCCAGGAACGTTTGACCCAGGAGATGGGGGAAATCATTATGCAGGGAGCGAACGCCCGGGGAACCGCGGTGATCGTAGAAGCGGAGCACCTGTGCATGACCATGCGGGGCATACGCAAGCCCGGGGCGCAGACGCTTACGACTAATTTTAGAGGACTACTCGAGACAGACCTCGCACTCAGGGCCGAGGCACTGAGCCTCATTCGGGGTTAATTTTTTCAAGCGTACGGAGGACGAAGGTGGCAGAAACGAAAAAAGACATCCAGCGGGTGTTTCATTGCAGGGAGTACGAGCTTCCCCTGGGGAGCAAGACCTATATCATGGGGATTCTCAACGTTACCCCTGATTCGTTTTCAGACGGCGGGAAGCACCAGGATGCGGCGGAGGCAGTAGATTGGGCCAGGCAGATGATCGAGGAGGGAGCGGACATCATTGACATCGGCGGGGAATCCACCCGACCGGGCTTTATTCCCCTGGACGCAGAGACCGAGATCCAACGGGTGATCCCGGTAGTCGAGCGCCTGGTAGCGGACCTTAAGGCGCCGATCTCCATCGACACTACCAAGGCTGCGGTGGCACAAAAGGCCCTTGAGGCCGGGGCCCACATCATCAACGACATCTGGGGTCTGCAGAAGGATCCGCAGCTTGCCTCGGTAAGCGCGGCATTTGACGCCGGGGTGATTCTCATGCACAACAGCGAAAGCGGCGTCTATCAGGACCTTATGACGGATATCATCACCTTCCTTAGGACCAGTCTGGGGATTGCAACCGGGGCGGGAATCAAGCGGGAGCACATTGCCCTGGATCCGGGCATTGGATTCGGCAAGGACCTGGCTCAGAACCTGGAAACCATGCGGCGGCTCCGGGAACTGCAGGTCCTGGGCTTACCGATCCTGCTCGGCACATCCCGGAAATCCATGGTGGGGAAGGTCCTCAATCTGTCGGTACAGGACCGGGTCGAAGGTACTGCGGCCACGGTTGCCCTGGGCATTGCCTATGGCGCGGACTTTGTACGGGTCCATGACGTCAGGGCCATGAAGCGGGTGGCGGTCATGACCGACGCGATAGTACGGACGTGAACCTATTCCCGCTCATACCGGGCCATGCTGGTGGGGGTTTCAAAGACCTCCACCGCCCACAACTGGGTGGGATCCCCTTTGAGTTGGGGCAATACCGCTTCGACCTGTTTAAAGATAAAGGAGGCAATCCGTTCGGCGCTGGGATCATTGTTGAATTCGGGATTATCATTGAGGTTGCTATGATCCAGCCCGGTCAGTACCTGCCGGAGCGCGGTTTTGAGGATCCCGAAATCCGCCACCATGCCCCCTTCATCCAACTGTTCCCCGCGGCTCCAGAGCCGGACCTGATAATTGTGACCGTGCAAGTTCTCACACTTCCCATGATAATGGCTTAAAAAATGAGCCGCCGCAAAGCCCGCTTCTACCCGTACCGAAAACATAGTTACAGTATAGCAGGCCGGCAAAAAGAGATCAACTACCCCATTGCCGCACACAGCAATTTTACTTTTAGCACTAGATATGGATTTTAAGCCCCAAAATCAGGCATTTTGTCCCCATATATAGCGGTAAAAGTAAAACCGCTGAGGGGAACCATTCCCCCGGGTGATCGATTACAGGCCCTTGCGGATGCTCTGGATATCCCTGTTTGTAAATTATTTGAAACGCATACCGGCGCAATAGACCAAACAAACTCAATAACGGACATTGACCACCGGAGTGTCAAGAAACTCCGGGACAGCCTGTCCCTGCCTGCGGAAGACCGGAACGATCTCTACCGGATCCTAAACAAAATGCTCAGAAAACATCAGCTTGAACAGCAAAACGCCCCGTCAAAGTCCTAAGCCCCCAAACGCCTCGAGCATCCCGCGGAATGGTTACCAGGAAACAATATACGTACAGCTTTCTGCGCCTTTTTTCCGACATTCCTTGGAGTCATCGTGTATAACTTGTGCATAGGGTTCAAATTGCTGCGCCATAGCGGTAATAATGCCGTGATCAAACGCGCAGGGGTACGGGTTAGTGCTGACACTGATTATCTGACGCTGCTCCACGCCTTGGAGGTACCCGTAATGGCCTATCCCCTCGTGCATAACTCCGGTCTTGAGGTCAAACAGTTCCCGGCCGTTCTTGCGGTGATTAAGATGATAGGCCACATCTATCGCCCGTATGGCGCTGTGGATATCCACAACCCAGGGCGGAAACTGGGCATTGGCCGGAATGGATAGGCCGATAGTAAACAATACCCGGTCGCCCACCTGATTGGCAATATTTTCAAATGCTTTAAGCCATGCCTCCTGGGGATACCAGCCGTTCATATCAATATGCAACTGCTTATGGATCACCTCCCCAATATGCACCTGGCTGAAATAGCGCCGGGACAAATTGGTAAAATACCCCAAACCCGCAATGATGGAATAGACCGTCGGCCCATTTACTTCAATACCCGGTTCAAAAATCTTGAACTGCATCCCTATTCCCCCTTATCCGGCCCGGGAAACGAGATCGGGTATGATGGAAACCGTCTCCTTCACCCGCGTCGCTTCGGTATCCATATCCTGTAAAAAACCGGCAATGTCTTCAAAATCACCCATGATTTCATTCACATCCCTGCTTATAGCCGCGGTTTCTCCGTCCAGATAGACCATTTTATTCAGAATATACCGGCCGGATGTTTTTATGGTATTGGAATTGTCCTGTACCTGGGAGGTAATGGTTTGTATCTGCTCGGTGGCTTCTAGGATTTGTCCGCTTCCGCCGGTTTGTTCGTCCATGGCCTGCTGAATAAGGTCCTCCTGGGTACGCACCGTCGCAATCAGTTCCAGAATCTGTTTGAATTGTTCTTGGGCTTCAGTACTGATGACCGTAGAGGTATGGATCTGTTTTTTTACGTTTTTAAGAACGCCGCTGATGGTTTTTCCCTGACCGGAAGCGCTTTCCGCGAGTTTTCTGATTTCTTCAGCCACTACCGCAAATCCTCTGCCCGATTCGCCGGCGTGGGCGGCTTCTATAGCGGCGTTCATCGCAAGCAGGTTCGTCTTTTGGGCTATGGTTTGAATCATCGTGGTCGCATCGGAAAGCCCTTCCGAATCCTCCACCAGCGCCTGCATAAGGGCAGAAATCCGCTCAATTCCCCGTCTGCCGGTTTCCGACGCGGTACATAAGGCCTCCATACACGAAGCATTGGTATGGAGTACCGCGCTTACGGATTTGATATTGGACATCACGGCTGCTATGGCCGCGCCGGATTCGGTAAGCGCCGCCGCCTGGCTTTGAATCATCGTGTCCAGGGATTCAATGTGGGAAGAAATCTGTTCGGTATGCCTACGGATATCCGATACCTCGACGCCGTGGTTTATTGCCTTGGATACCAGGGAAAGGATCGTCTTATCAACCTCCTGAGCGGTATGCAGGGCTTTGGCCAGGATTTCCGAAAGGCTGTTGCTTATTCCTTCCGCCTGAACCGACAGGTTTTTCATCGACTGCATAAGCTCCTCCCCATCGCCGCCCGGAACTGCCGGACGCTCCGGTTCGCCGGCGGCTTTCCGCAGGGTAACGTATCGATGATAAAACGAAACCATACAACCGAGTCCTCCTGCACACAATAGGAGGGACGCGGCATTTTTAATAAAACTGTCGGGGACGACTATCGAACCTATTCCCAGCAAGAGGATATCCAACATTAAGAGACCGGCCAGCAGCGACGCACCCGTTTCTTTGCTCATTCCTTACATCCTTCTTACCTACCGTTTCGTACACAAACCACATGTCTCAGGCCCTGGGCAGTATGTACCGCAGGAACCCTTCTAAAAACCGTCCATGGATCCGCAATACATTAGTTTACCACATAAGACGAAAAAATCAATGAGCATCTTCGGGGGTGGCAGCAATTTTACTTTTAGAGAGACTGAGAAGTGTAGACAAGAAATTCTCATAAAATATGCAACCAGCGGGTAATTTATTGCCTCTGCATTGGTTTGCGGTGGCGGTTATTTCACTTTTGTTACACAAAAACGTGAGCCAATTCACCGCACCGAG